>NZ_SPVJ01000041.1:0-77206 GCF_004634465.1 Bradyrhizobium sp. MOS001 | reverse complement strand
CCGATGCCCCATCATGACCTTCAGTCCTGCCAATTAGACAGACTGAATCACTGATATCTCTGCGCCGCAACAGCCGACTTTTTCAACGAAATCGGCCAAAAGCGGAAGAACACAAACCAGCTGGTCATTGGCCGAGCTGCCGCGGAACCTGCGAAACCTTGCCCTGCGGCACCATGGTCCCGCACTATCCGAGAATGCAGGTCGATCTGAACGCGCGTTTCGTCTAAACTTGCAGCAGGGTCACTTTGGGAAGAGACCCCAGATCCGTATTCCTGAGAACGCCTCGAACGCTCAAACCAGACCCTCTCAACGGCGAGAACAGGTCCATGAGCAAACCTCGCTTGCGAGATATTTCGCAGAATCCAGACACTTCCCAGTTGCCGATCGGCGAGTGTCCCGATGCGGAAATGACGCGCGTACTCAAGACGAAGCCCGTTCACATGGCGTCATCATCCTGCGGCGCGATCACACTTTGGAAGCATGATCCCCTCCACGACGTCGTCAAGCCCATGGACGATCACGTCATCATGACGTTCCCCGCCGGGTCGGTGCGGTTCGAGCGCCGTAACGGGAAAGCATTTGTGAATGGAATGACGCGTCCCGGGACCGTGACAGTCATTCCGGCCGGTTCGAGCTCACGATGGGACATTTACCAGCCTCTGAATGTCGTTCAGCTCTACCTGCCGCACGCAACGCTCCAGCGCGTTGCCCACGAAGCCGACGTGGCCGCTCCTGGTGATCTCGTGGAGCGAACGGTCCATCCCGACCCCGTTACATCCCGATTGCTCCTGAGTGCTGCGGATGTGCTGGAAGGCAGCGCGGCCTTGGATGCCCTGTTCAGGCATCAGATGACTGATCTTCTGGCGACGCGCCTGCTGGTTGCCCACGCAGGTTCGCCTGTAACGGTCCAGCCGGTCACCGGCGGGTTGTCGCCCAAGGTGCTGTGTCGCGCCATCGAACGCTTGCGTTCGGACAGCAATGCGGACGTCTCGCTCGCGGCGCTGGCATCCGATGCCGGCCTTTCGCGCTTCCATTTCTGCCGCGCCTTCAAGGGAAGCACCGGGCTGTCGCCGTATGCCTGGCTACGCCAGCACCAGCTCGAGCAGGCCATGAACATGCTGCGCGACACCGACGACTCGATCGTGTCGATCGCAGCCGCGCTTGGTTATTCCTCGCAGACCGCCTTCGCTGCGGCATTCAGGAAGCTGACCGGCGAGACCCCGAGCGGTTGGCGGCGACGCACGCGGTGAACATCTTCTTCGTCAGTGCGCCTCGGGCGCGGCCATCGACAACCGCACGGGTTCGTCGACATATTTCATCACGGCGGACTGGTAGAGCACGAACAGCGGCTGGTAGGTCTGGGCCGCGTCGTCCTCGACCATCGCCATGCGGCGGTTGTCGAGCATCAGCCAGTGGCCGTCGAGCCTTGCTGCGGCGACCGCATGCTCTTCGCCGGCCCTGACGTCACGCACCACGACGATGCGGAGGTCCTCATTGGCAACGCCGGCGAGCCGCAGCGCGGCCAGCTTGGCGATGGCATAGTCTTCGCAATCGCCAGCGCCCCGCGCAAAGGTCGCGAGCGGCGAGCTCCAGACGTCGTCGGCGCCGTCATTGGCGGCCCGGATGGCAAGATTGATGGCGCGATTGGTCTCGCCCAGCTTCGCGCGGCCGTCGCGGCTGCGGGCCTGGTCGACGATGGCGATCAGTTTGAGCGCCGCGGGCGACGCGCAATTGTCCCGGTCGCCGTCGCACAGCGCGAGCTGCACCATGTCGTCGTCGAGCTTCTGCTTCAGCGCGAACCATTTCTGCTGGAGGCTGCCGGAGGAGATAGCGAAGGCGAACACGCCGAACGGCTCGGCGGATTTGCGCACGAGGACGCCGGCCCCAGGCGACAGCAGCGTGCCGGCGCGGAGCTCGGCGGCCGATCCAAGCAGGATCAATCCGCACAGCACAATGACAGCGCGCCAAGCGCGCGAGCGAGCAGCGGTCTCCATCTGACATCCCCTTCCAGCTTCGCCAGGTCCCCCTCGACCTGGTCGTGCCGGGCTTTGTTGCTTTCGCGGAGATAGTGCGAGACGGGCCGTTTTGTTCTGCTTAATGCGCCCGGCAGGGCTCCCAAAACCGTGGGACAGGCTGAAACGGGCCTGTGCAAATTGCGTAAAATTTTACGATTCGCCGGCTAGGAGGGCTCCGTCGCCGCGAAATGGAACCAATTGCGGGCTGAAGCTGCGGGAGGGCTGATTCTACCGCTTATGGCTAACAGCCCGCTATTTCACGGGTTCTGTTAGTTGGGTCACAGATTCTGCCCCGTATTTGCCGCAGGATGCTGCGGGGAACTACGAACAAAAGATGACACAAGTATCCGTCGTTCGATATGGGCGACTGGTTACTTTGGATGACTGGGAATGCGTGAAAATAAGCCGAAAACCGACCTCGGAATATTTAAAGAATTACTTCGACTTCTCTGTGAAGGCGCCGCTATTGGAGACTCCTCCAGCCAAGTGATGGGAATCACACAAGCAATAGATGGTTTCGCTAAGGACTTGGTAATGCTATTCAAGCTTAGGCGGTCGTTACTTACTTAGATTTTAACTCTTTTTGCGGTGCCCCCCGGTTGAATTACGCTGGCAAATTTGACGCCACGATTCCCCTTGATGGCGAGGGTTCCCGCTCGGCCGCGGACGTTCATGTCGATTCCTTTGCGGCCAAGACTTTTATCGCCAAGCCTTTTGTCGCGAAGGCGCACGGTCACGTGCCCGACGGCACGTTCGTTGTTCCCGATGCTAACCTGATCTTCAATGGCGAGTTCAAGCGCGCAGGTCTCGACCTCGTGCTGTCCCACGAGGGGCATGAGTTCGTCGTTCACGATTATTTCAAGGGCGACAAGCGCGCAGCGATCGCCTCGCCCGATGGCGCCCATCTCACCGGCGACGTCGTCAACGCGCTCACGGGCCATGTGCAGGTTGCGCAGGCCGCGCCCGGCATCGCCGCCGCGCAGGTCATCGGCCACGTCACAAAACTCTCCGGCAGCGCGACCGCGGTTCGCAACGGCGTCTCGGTCACGCTGAACAACGGCGACAATGTCGAGAAGGGCGATGTGGTCTCGACCGGCGCGGATTCGACGCTCGGCATCACCTTCATCGACGGCACCGTGTTCGGCCTGTCCTCCAATGCGCGGATGGTGCTGAACGAGATGGTCTACGACCCCAACGGGTCGAGCAATTCCTCGCTGCTGAGCCTGGTTGCGGGCACCATCACCTTCGTCGCGGGCGAGACCGCCAAGCACGGCGACATGAAGATCGACACGCCGGTCGCCACCATGGGCATCCGCGGCACGGCGGTTCTGACCCAGATCAACTTCGTCGTTCCTGCCGGCGGCGGCGATCCGCAGCCGCAGGCGAGCTTCCAGGTGCTGGTCGAGCCGAACGGCACGACGGGCTCCTACATCCTGTTCGACAAGGTCACGCTGCTGCCGATCGCGACGGTCAACCAGGCCGGCCAGATGATCCAGATCAGCGGCGGCAATGTCTCGATCACCAACGGGCTGCTGTCGCCGGACGTGCAGAAGCTGATCACGGACGTGTTCACGCTGAAGTTCACCGACAACAACACCAACACCAAGCTGACCACGAACTTCACCGACACGATCACGCAGACCAGCGACGGCCTGGTGATCAAGACGCCGGCCGGCTACATCGCGACCGCGCTCTTCACCAACCTCGGTCAGCAGGGACCGCAGGGGCCCAGCGATCACACGACGCCTTTCAACCGTTACCCCGGCAAGCCTCTGTCTCAAAGCCTTGATCTCAACGGCAATGTGAAGACGGCGTTTGCGCTGACCGAGCGCGCGGACACGACCGGCGACACGACGCATTCCGACACGATCTCCGGCCGGATCACCTTCGTCGACCAGAACCTGGGCGACAGGCCGACGGTGAGCGTGAATCTCGCCGATGCGCCGAACTACGTCTACAAGAGTGCCGGCCAGGACGTCACCGGCACGCTCTCTGCACTTCAGAAGCAGGACATCGCGGCGACGCAGATCCAGATCAGCGTCGCCGCCGACGGTGGCAACAACAACAACGGCTCGGCGGTCTGGACCTACACGATCCCCGACCACGTCTTCGACTTCCTCGCGGCCGGCGAAACGCTGACGCTGACCTACATGGTCCGCGTCGACAACAATTTCTCGGTCAGCCCCGAGACCGCCTTCATCCCCATCACGATCACGATCACCGGCACCAACGACAAGCCGGTGATCACCACCAGCGTTCCGGTCATCATCTTTGAAGGCGGCACCAGCGTGCCGGGTGGCCCGCTCACCAGCGATGTGCCGACGACGGGCACGCTGAACTTCGACGACGTGGATCTCACCGACAAGCATACGGTGTCGGTGGCGCTGACCAGCGCGACCCTGCCTGATGGCACCGTTCCGCCGGGCCCGCTCGCGGCGTTCCAGAGCGCGATGTCGGTCGCGATCGCGGCGGGCGCCGACAGCACCGGAGACGGCACCGGCACCATCAACTGGTCGCTGGCCGATCTGCCGGTCTATCTCGCCGACTTCATCCCGAAGGGTGAGGTGCTGACGCTGGTCTACACCGTGACGCTGACGGATTCGCACGGCGCGACCTCACAGCAGACCATCACCGTCACGATCACCGGCACCGACGCGCCCGCGGTGGTGTGGATCGCGACCGACAAGGCCGGCGCTCCCTCCGGCGGCTTCTGGAAGGACGCGGCGAACTGGGCAACCGGTACGGTCCCGACCATCAATGACGACGTCATCGTCATCACCGATCAGCTGCACGGCCTGACGCCGTCCTATCCGGTGACGATCGACACCGCGGCCTACGCCAAGTCGCTGACGATGAACGATTTCGGTGGCCCGCCGCCGAAGGTGATCGTCCAGAGCTCGCTGACGATATCAGGCGCGCTCAACATGGGTGCCGATTCGATCCTCACGACCGCCGCGACCGGAACGATGTCGGTCGGCGGCAAGGCCGAGATTCTGGGCACGAGCGTGCTCACCAATGCCGGCTATCTGACGCTCGCGGGCGGCGGCGATTTCGCCAGCGGCACCAAGATCACCAATTCCGGCACGATCGAGCTGTCCGGCGGCACGCTGAAGACGCTCGCCACGATCCACAACGCCGGCGGCTTGCTGAGGGCCGATGCCGGCTCGACGCTGATCGTCGATACCGCGACGGTCGATGGTGGCACCGTCAGCATTTTGGGCACGCTGGAGCTCGACGGCACCAGCCTGATCGAGAACGGCACGCTGAACAATTCCGGCACCGTCAACGTCAAGGGCACGGTCGAGTTCGCCCACGAGACCGTGTCCAACACCGCGGCCGGTGTGATCGAGGTGCTGGCCAATGGCTGGCTGACGATCCATCAGGGCTCCAGCGTTATCAATGACGGTCAGATCACGGTCGATGCCAGCGGCAAGCTGATCGTCAACAATGCGACCATCGGCGGAGCTGGTGCGGTGATCGACACCGGCGGCGGTGATGACGAGGGAGGCCCCGTCCTCAACGTCGGCATTCGCGGCGCAGGCACGATTACCAACAACGGTGAGATCGATCTGACCGGCGATGCCGTCCTGAGCGGCGGCATTCTGAAAAACAATACCGTCTTCAAGGTGAGCGGTGCGCGCAATGCGCTCAGCGGTGAGACCGTCACCAATGCCGGCATCATCGAAGTGCTCGCCAACGGCGCGCTCGCGATCGAGCAGGGCTCGACCGTCGACAATTCGAGCGGCGACGTCATCGTCGACGGCAATGCGGTCCTGACGCTGGACAATGCCACGATCAGCGGCGGCGCCATCAAGGGTGCCGGCACGATCGACGTCACCGGTGCCAGCAAGATCGACAGCGCCGCCACGCTCAGCGTCAGTGCGGTGACGGTCGAGAGCGGCGTCACGCTGACGCTGGACAACGCGACCGTTGTGGGCACCGCGATCGTCAATCACGGCACTGTCAATGTCGATGCGAGCAAGACGCTGACGTTGAACGGTGCGAGCCTGGCCGGTGGCACGCTCACCATCGCCGGCACGCTGGAATCGACCGGCGCGAGCGCCATCGACAACGCCGACGTCGGCAACACCGGCACGATCTCGGTCACCAGCGGCGCCCTGACGATCGATCCCGGCATCCTTCACGCCATCCCCAATCACGGTCTGATCGAGGCAGTGACCGGCGGCACGCTGAAGCTCACGGCCTCCACCATCGCCAACGCCGGCGGCATCATCTCGGTCGACGGCGCGTCAAAGCTCTATCTGACCGACGTCTCGATCAACGGCGGCAGCCTGACCAATGCCGGCAACCTGTACAGCGTCGCCGGCCTCAATACGATCACGGGCGGCGTCACCAACACCGGCACCATCGAAGTCCAGAGCGGTACGCTCAACCTGTCCGGCGGCATCACCGGCACGGGCACGCTGATCATCGACGATGACACGACGCTGGAGCTTGGTGGCGCGGACGCGCAGACCGTCACCTTCGCCGGTGGCACCAATACGCTCGAGCTCGACAAGACGAGCCATGCCTTTACCGGCACTATCGCCGGTCAGGCGACGACCGGCGGTACTTTCACGGTCACCGGCGATGCCGACATCAATTCGGGCAAGGGCGACGCGCTCGACTTCACCGCTTCGGGCGGGACGATCGGCCATCGCGGCAATATCGTACTGACCCCGAGCGGTACGCTGACCGGCGCGACCAACGGCATTGTCGTCACTCAGAACGGCATCGGCGACATCTCGCTGACGACATCAGGCGACATCACCGGCCAGACTGGCAACGGCATCGTGCTGCATGACGGTGCGAACGGCGCGGGCAATATCACGGCGACGATCGGCGGCGGCGTTTCCGGCGCGGTCGGTCTCGACATCGTCTCCCATGGCAACGGCGCAGTCACCGTCACCAACAACGGGCACATCACCGGCACGACCTCGTCCGGCATCAATGTCGACCAGGACGATGCGGGGGCGACCGGCTCGACGCACATCACCAATACCGGCTCCGTGGTCGGCGCCGATGGCGTCGCTGCGATCTCCATCCAGGAGAACGGTACCGGCACTGCGACTATCATCAACTCCGGCACCATCGGGCCAACCGATGCCGGCAGCGTGACCTCATCGACCTACGCGATCGTCGAGACTGGTGGCGAGATCACGATCAACAACGCCGGCCACATCAACGGCAACATCTCGGTCGCCACCGCCACGTTCAATAACAACGCAGGCGGCACCTGGACGGTCGCCGGCAGCGGCGTGTTCGGTGATGCGTCCTCGATCGTCAACCACGGCGACATCGATCTGCACGCGGCCTCCATTTCCGGGGCCGATCTGACCATCGAAAATTATGGCGACATCGACAGCTGGGGCACTGCGTCGATCACGGGCGACATCACCAACACCGGCACTGGCTCGATCGAGGTTCACACCGGGACGCTGACGCTGTTTGGCTCGCTGTCGGGCTCGGCCACGGGCGCGGTCGTCGTCGATGCCGGCGCGACGCTCGAGGTCAAGGGTGCGGTATCGCAAACGATCACGCTTGCCGGTGACGGCGCCGAGCTGGAGATCGATACGAAGGATTTCGGCGGCTCGATCGCGGAGCTGTCCGCGAACGACAAGATCGACCTGACGATGATCAAGTGGGGGCCTGGCACCAGCGCGGTTTATGTCCCGGATGCCGACCACCCCGCGAGCGGCGGCGTGCTGACGGTCACCGGCGACGATGGCAAGAGCATCAGCCTGACCCTGGTCGGAGACTATCGCGACGCGCACTTCGCGGGCAGTGATGAGGGTGGCCACACGCTGATCACGATCCATGCGGACGACGATGCGCCGGCATTCACCACCACGGACGTGGCGCAGCTGACCGCAAGCTTCTCCGAGCAGCCTGATACCACCGGTTCGTCCTCGACGATCGACCCGTCGCCGGCCGCGACCGGCTCGATCGACTTCAAGGACATCGACCTGACCGACCGGCCGACGGTGACGAAGGTCGACCAGGACGTGACCTGGCTCGACGGCGCCACCGACCTCACCGCGTCGCTCACGCCCGACGAGACCGCCGCGTTGAAGAACGCGCTGACGTATCAGCTGACCGGCAAGAACAACGGTACCGTCACCTGGCACTATTCGATCGCCGACAACGCGCTCGATTTCCTCGGCCAGGACCAGACGGCGAAGGTCGTGTCCACCATCACGCTCGATGATGGCCGGGGCGAGACCACCACGACCGACGTCACCATCACGATCACCGGCAAGAACGACGCGCCGACGCTCGACAGCGCGACGCTGGCCGCCGTCGCCGGCAACGACAGCGATCCGGCTGGCAGCAAGATCCGCGATCTCTTCACGAACAAGTTCCATGACGCCGACACTGGCGCGACCTTCAAGGCCATCGCGGTGACGTCGGACGCCGCGACCGCCGACCAGGGCGTCTGGCAGTACAAGGTTGGCGGCTGCTGGGTCGATGTCGACTCGGTCGGTGATGCGAATGCGCTCGTGCTGAGCTCCGCTACGCTGATCCGGTTCGTGCCTGCCGACGGATTCAGCGGCGAGCCTGGCGCGCTGGGCGTCCACGCTCTCGACGACACCTATACAGGCGCCATCACCACCGCTGGCTCGACGGCGACGATCGATCTCACGGCGACGGGCACCGGCGGCACCACGCCGATCTCGCACGACATCACCACCATCGGCACGAGCGTGACGCCTGCCATCGGCCCAGTCATCAACACCGAGAGCTTCCACGTCGAGCACATCCGCGAGAACAGCAACGATATCATCACCGATCTGGTGGTCACCGATACCGATTCTGGCGCGGCGACGGACATTTTCACCGTCACGGTGTCGACCTCGCATCCGGATACCAGCAGCGTCAGTGCATATCCGACGACGGGCTCGCTCGAGCAGATCAACACCGGCCTCGCAGAAAGTGCCGGCATCACCTACGACCCGACAGGCGCCAGCACCGAGCAGTATCCGCAGCCGCCCGCAACGGACAAGATCACGGTGACCGTTGCCGACTCGACCGGCCATTCCGACACCGTGAACTTCATCTTCGTCGAGGGCGCCAACAGCCAGGGCGTCCGCCTGGAGGGCACCGACGGCAAGGACGTGATCTTCGCCACCGAGTCGAGCGACACGCTCATCGGCGGCGGCGCCAAGGACCAGTTCGTGTTCGCGCCGACGTCGTCGCAGTCCACGGTCCAGCACAGCGTCGACGATTTCGAGATTGGCCTCGACAAGATCGACCTGCGGCAGTTCGGCAGCATCAGCTCGCTGGACGACGTCAATATCGCTCCGCAATCGGGCGGCGCCCAGATCACGCTGGACAACCACGAGACGATCCTGCTGAAGAACGTGATCGCGGCAAATCTGAAGGCCAGCGATTTCATCTTCCACATCACCTGATCGCCGCCGGGGCCTCCTGGCGGCCGGCTCGCAGCTTGACCGCGGCAAAAAATCCATAATCCTGAACCGCCGGGGAATAGCCAATTACGCGCCGCAGCTGCATGATCGGCGCCGGGCGCGATACAGGTCAGGAAGTCCGACTAAAATGAAACGTCTGAAGATCCTGCGGCGGTGGTTTGCGCGGAAGCTCGGCTTCGCGCGGCTGATGTGCCTTGCGCTGCTGGTCTTGTTCGCCGGCGCTCGTGTCTGGGATCCGCCGCCGATCCAGGAATTGCGGCTGCGCACCTTCGACATGTTCCAGCTGATCGATCCGCGCCACAAGGCGGCGCGGCCGGTCACCATCGTCGACATCGACGACAAGAGCCTCGCCAAGCTCGGCCAGTGGCCATGGCCGCGCACGCGGATCGCGGACCTGATCCAGAACCTCACCGGTAACGGCGCGGTGACGATCGGCTTCGACATGGTGTTCTCCGAAGCCGACCGGCTCAACCCGGATCTGGTCGCGAGCCAGATGCGCGATCTCGACGACGCCACCCGCGCCAGGCTGCGCGAACTGCCGACCAATGACCAGGTCCTCGCCGACGCGATCAAGCGCTCGCACGTGGTGCTGGGCGAAACCGGGCAGCCGGCGATCTCGTCCGAGATCGACAAGTCGCTGCCCTTCACCGGCGTCGCGACGGTCGGCGAAGCGGATGCCGAACGTTTCCTGTTCGAATTCCCCGGCCTCTTGCGCAACGTGCCTGTCATCGAGAAGGTCGCGGCCGGCCGCGGCCTGTTCTCGATCAAGACCGAGCGCGACGGCCTGATCCGCCGCGTGCCGTTGATCATGCGCGCCCAGGGCAACATCATGCCCTCGCTCAGCCTCGAGATTTTACGCGTCGTCACGGGAACGCCGACGCTGTTGGTCCGGACCGACAAGACCGGCATCAGGGCCGTGCGCCTCAAGGGCGTGGAGATTCCGACCGACAAGAACGGCCAGCTCTGGGTGCACTATGCCCGCCAGGATCCCTCGATCTACGTCTCCGCCGCTGATGTGCTCGACAACACCGTGCCGCCGAACAGGATCGCCGGCAAGCTGGTGCTGGTCGGCACCTCGGCGGTCGGGCTGAACGACATCAAGACCACGCCGGTGTCATCGACCATGCCGGGTGTCGAGATTCATGCCCAGGTGCTGGAGAGCGTGCTCAGCGGCGCGGTGATCTCCCAGCCGAACTATGCGCTCGGCGTCGAGCTGATCGCCGCGCTCGTGATCGGCCTGCTCGTCATCATCTTCACGCCGAATCTCGGACCGGTGCGCCTTGGGCTCGCGGGTGCCATGTTCGCCGCCATCCTGGTCGGCGTATCCTGGTTCTTCTATGCGCAGTATCGCTATCTCATCGACTTCACCTACCCATTGCTCTCGACCACCGCGATCTATCTGACACTGATCTTCGCGAGCTTCGTGCGCGAGCAGCGTCAGCGCGTGCAGATCCGCGGCATGTTCGCGCAATACATGTCGCCCGTCCTGGTCGAGCAGCTCGCGCAGTCGCCCGAAAAGCTGGTGCTCGGCGGCGAGGAGCGCGAGATGACGATCATGTTTTCCGATGTGCGCGGCTTCACCACGATCTCGGAGAGCTACAAGCAGGATCCGCAAGGCCTGATCGCGCTGATGAACCGCTTCCTGACGCCGTTGACAGACGTCATCATCGATCAGAAGGGCTATATCGACAAGTACATGGGCGACGCCATCATGGCGTTCTGGAACGCGCCGCTCGACGATGCCGAGCACGAGGTCAACGCCTGCGAGGCCGCGATCCAGATGCTGGAGCAGATCGACGCGGTCAACAAGGAGCGCGAGCAGGAGGCCGCCGATGGCGGTCATGTCTACATCCCGCTCAATGTCGGCATCGGCCTCAACACCGGCATCGGCGTCGTCGGCAACATGGGCTCCGATCTGAAGAAGAACTATTCGGTGCTCGGCGACAGCGTGAACCTCGCCTCGCGCCTGGAAGGCCAGTCGAAGGAATACGGCTTTCCCATCATCGTCGGCTCCAGGACCGCGCTCGCCGCCAAGGACAAGTTCGCGATCCTCGAGCTCGACTTCATCATGGTCAAGGGCAAGACCGAACCCGAGGTGATCTACGCCATCGCCGGCCGCGAGGACGTGATGCATTCGGGCGCCTTCCAGCGTCTGCGCAACGTCACCATCGAGATGCTCGGCTGCTACCGCGGCCGCGACTGGCAGGGCGCGCTGGATGCGATCGAGCGCGGCCGCCACAGCGAGGATGCCGACACGCTGGAAAAGCTGTTCAAGCTGTACGAGGCGCGCATCAAGGAATTCCAGATCAATCCGCCGGCGGAGGGATGGACCGGGGCGTATGCGCTGCTGACGAAGTAGGGGGTGCTTGAGGCCCCCGCTCGGGGCCTCACACTCGCTGTCGTCCCTGTGCACGCAGGGACCCATAACCACAGGGAGCGGTTATCGCGCGACTCGGTAACTCCGAGTCTTCGCCAAACCACTCCTGTGGTTATGGGTCCCGGGCTCGCGACTACGTCGCGCCCCGGGACGACAGCGGTGTTTGACGCGGTAGCGTCCGTCTGCTCT
This sequence comes from Bradyrhizobium sp. MOS001, assembly GCF_004634465.1. Taxonomy (NCBI): domain Bacteria; kingdom Pseudomonadati; phylum Pseudomonadota; class Alphaproteobacteria; order Hyphomicrobiales; family Nitrobacteraceae; genus Bradyrhizobium; species Bradyrhizobium sp. MOS001. The sequence goes on along the minus strand of NZ_SPVJ01000041.1, from coordinate 65,195 downwards.
TCGCCGCCAACATCAACTCCCGTAGGGTGGGCAAAGGCGCGCTAGCGCTGTGCCCACCATCTTACTCCGCGTATAGAGGTGGTGGGCACGCTTACGCTTTGCCCACCCTACGACACCGGCGTTTGCCGCCTTCACTCCGTCCCGATTGTCGTCAGATCCTGGAACCAGTGCTGCGCCTGCACGAACTGCTTGATCTTCGGCGACAGCGCGTGCGGGTTGGTGTCGTGGACGACCCAGACCAGCACGGCATCATCGACGATCAGCGCATGCGCCTGCGCGATCAGATCGTCCTGCTTGGCGGTGTCGAACGTCTGCTTGGCCTTGTTGATCAGCGCATCGACCTCAGGGTTCTTGTAGCCGCCCCAGTTGACGCCGACCGGCGCGATCTGATCGGAGGCGAAGAAGCGGACGATGGCGTAGAGCGGGTCGGAGGTGACATAGGCGATGTTGTTGGCGGTGATGCCGGCGTTCATCTCGTCGGCCGCGCCCTTGCGCCAATGCGTATATAATGTCTCGAGCTCGACCACCTTGAAGTCGATGTCGATGCCGATCTCCTTGAAGCTTTGCTGCAAAAATTCGTTCATCGGCAGCGACAGCATCTGGCCGGTGCCGCCCTGGGCGATGATGAAGGTGGCCTTCAGCGGTTTTGCCTTGGAGTAGCCTGCCTCTTCGACCAGTTTCTTGGCCGCAGCCAGATCATATTTCAGCTCAAAGCTCGGTTTGCCGAACCACGGGCTCGACGGGTCGACCTGGCCCTTGGCCGGTTTTGCGAGGCCATTCATCAGGCCGACGACTTCGTCACGATTGATCGCGAGGTTCAACGCCTTGCGCAGGCGGATGTCGGTCCAGGGCGAGCCCGGCAGCACGCTGAGGTGATAGTTCCAGACATGTGGCGTGACATTGTCGACGATCTTCATGCCGGCGGCTTTCAGCTGCGGCACGGCGTCCGGCGCCGGCGTCTCGATCAGGTCCACTTGCCCTGCGAGCAGCGCATTGGTGCGCGTCAGCGCTTCCGGCATCGGCACCAGCACGATCTTGTCGGCCTTTGGAATGCGCTTCTTGTTCCAGTAGTCCGGATTCTTCGTGAGCTCCGCAAGCTCGCGCGGCACGAGCTTGGTCAATTTGAACGGACCGGTGCCGGAGGGCTGGCTCGCGAACTTGTCCCAATCCTTGCCGAGCTTCTCGTACTGCGCCGGGCTCGAGACCAGGAACCACAGCATCTGGTAGGGAAAGAAGGAATCGACCGTCTTGGTCGTGATCTCCACCGTGAAATCGTCGATCTTGGCGTAGCTAGCGACCGAAGGCAGACGGGTCTTCACCTGCGCGCTCTGCCGCTTGTCGAATTGCGGCGCCTTGTCGTTGAGCACCTTGTCCAGATTCCAGATCACCGCATCGGCGTTGAACTCGCTGCCGTCGTGAAACTTCACGCCCTTGCGCAAAGCAAACCGCCATTTGGTCTTGTCGGCATCATCCACCTTCCATTCGGTGGCGAGCCCGGGCACCAGCTTGCCGGGGCGGTCGGCGACGTCCATCTCCCAGGCGACCAGCGGATCGTAGATGGTGTACGCCGTGAACTGATAGGCGCCGGCGCCGCGATCGGGCTGGCCCGTCGTCAGCGGGATGTCCGCCATCGAGATGCCGTAGCGCACCACCGTTTCGGCGCGTGCCGTGATCGCGGATAACGCCAGCGCAAGCACGGCGAGACAGGTCGATAGTCGGATACGCATGGCCCAAGGCTCCCAGGAGATTTCAGGGCCAAACTTGCAATCTTGATGCCAGAATAGGCAGGACGGTGCCTTTGCCGACACGTGATCACACAGACTTGTCGTCGCAGGGGCAATTTGCAGAAAAAGTTTCCCCATTGGCATAGCCATTGCATACGTTTGCATCAAAATTAGTCATTGAAAGCCGGAAGAGGACTGAGACGATGCTTATGAAGACAACCACCCGCGCGGCGCTGATTGCTGCGCTGGCTCTGACGACTGCGGCCGCGTGGCCGAGCGTGGCAAGCGCCGAAACCGTGCTGCGCATCGGCATGACCGCTGCCGATATTCCGCGCACATTGGGCCAGCCCGATCAGGGTTTTGAAGGCAACCGCTTCACCGGCCTCACCATGTACGACGCGCTCACCGGCTGGGACCTGTCCTCGGCCGACAAGGCGAGCGTGGTAATCCCGGGCCTTGCGACCGAGTGGAAGGTCGACGATGCCGACAAGACCAAGTGGATCTTCAAGCTCCGCCCCGGCGTCACCTTCCATGACGGCTCGCCGTTCAATGCCGATGCCGTGGTGTGGAACGTCGAGAAGGTGCTGAAGCAGGATGCACCGCAGTTCGACGCCAGCCAGGTCGGCGTCACCGCGTCGCGCATGCCGACGCTGGCCTCCGCGAAGAAGATCGACGACATGACGGTCGAGCTCACCACCAAGGAGCCCGACAGCTTCCTGCCGATCAACCTCACCAACCTGTTCATGGTGAGCCCGGCGAAGTGGCAGCATTTCTACGACAAGGCGGAAGGCGCTGACGCCAAGGCGAAGTCGCAGGCCGCGTGGACCGCGTTCGCCAAGGACGCCGCGGGCACCGGCCCGTGGAAGATGGCGAGCTTCACGCCGCGCGAGCGGCTCGAGCTCGTGAAGAATGCGGCCTATTGGGACAAGGCGCGGGTGCCCAAGGTCGACAAGATGGTGCTCTTGCCGATGCCGGAGGCGAACGCGCGCACCGCGGCGCTGCTCTCCGGGCAGGTCGATTGGGTCGAGGCGCCGGCGCCCGACGCGTTGCCCGAGCTCAAGCAGCGCGGTTTCAAGCTCTACGCCAACGAGCAGCCGCATGTCTGGCCGTGGCAGTTCTCGCGCGTCGAGGGCTCGCCCTGGAACGACATCCGGGTCCGCAAGGCCGCCAATCTCTGCGTCGATCGCGAGGGTCTCAAGGACGGCCTGCTCGCGGGCCTGATGGTGCCGGCGACCGGCACCTTCGAGCCCGGCCATCCCTGGCGCGGCAAGCCGACCTTCGAGATCAAGTATGACAAGGCGGCTGCGCAAAAGCTGATGCAGGAGGCCGGCTTCGGTCCGTCAAAGAAGCTGACGGTGAAGATCCAGACGTCTGCGTCGGGCTCGGGCCAGATGCAACCGCTGCCGATGAACGAATATCTCCAGCAGGCGCTCGCCGAATGCTATTTCGATGTGAAGCTCGACGTCATCGAGTGGAACACGCTGTTCACCAACTGGCGCCGCGGCGCCAAGGATCCCAGCGCCAACGGCTCGAACGCGACCAACGTCACCTATGCGGCGATGGACCCGTTCTTCGCGCTGGTGCGCTTCCTTCAATCGGGCATGGCGCCGCCGGTCTCGAACAATTGGGGCTTCATCCACGAGCCCAAGTTCGACGAGCTGGTGAAGAAGGCGCGCCAGACCTTCGACCCCGCCGCGCGCGACGCGGCGCTCGCCGAGCTGCACGCGGCCTCCGTCGACGATGCCGCCTTCCTCTACGTCGCCCACGACGTCGGCCCCCGTGCCATCAGCCCGAAGGTGACGGGCGTCGTGCAGCCGAAGAGCTGGTTCATCGACTTCTCGCTGGTGTCGATAACGCCGTGAGGCGAGCACGCTGGTAGGGCTCCCCTCCCCCTTGCGGGGAGGGGTTGGGGAAGGGGGTTCACACGGGCGGTCCCTGTGTGGCTACCCCTCTCCCTAACCCTCCCCCGCAAGGGGGGAGGGAACCCTCGCATCGCGCGTCCCTCACTCAAGCCCGCGCACCCAATCGTGCGACATCACGTTAGGTCAATCAGTGCTCGCCTATATCGCTCGCCGCATCGTCTATGTCATTCCGATCGTCATCAGCGTGGCGCTGGTGTGCTTTCTGCTCGTGCACATCACGCCGGGCGATCCGCTGGTGGCGGTGCTGCCGGCCGACGCCTCGCAGGAGCTCGCGGCGCAGCTGCGCGCCGCCTACGGCTTCGACCGCCCGCTGCCGGTGCAGTTCGGCTTGTGGCTCTTGCGTGCCCTTCATGGCGATCTCGGCAATTCCATCGCCACGGGGCGCCCGGTGCTCGCCGAGGTCATGCGCGCGGTCAGCAACACCGTCACGCTCGCGATTGCGGCAGCCATCATCGGCTTCACGATGGGCATCCTGCTCGGCCTGATCGCCGGCTATTTCCGCGAGACCTGGATCGACAAGGTCGCGACCTCCTTCGCCATCGCCGGCGTCTCGGTGCCGCATTACTGGCTCGGCATGGTGCTCGTCATCATCTTCTCGGTGCAGCTGAACTGGCTGCCCGCGGTCGGCGCCGGGCCGAACGGCTCCAACTCCTGGGCCTGGGACTGGGCGCATCTGAAATACCTGGTGCTGCCGGCGATCACGACCTCGGTGATCCCGATGGGCATCGTCACCCGCACCGTGCGGGCGCTCACCGGCGACATCCTCTCGCAGGATTTCGTCGAGGCGCTGCGCGCAAAAGGCCTGCACGAAACCGGCGTGTTCCGCCACGTCATCAAGAATGCCGCGCCCACCGCGCTCGCGGTGATGGGGCTTCAGCTCGGCTACATGCTTGGCGGCTCGATCCTGATCGAGACCGTGTTCTCCTGGCCGGGCTCGGGCTTCCTGCTCAACTCGGCGATCTTCCAGCGCGACCTGCCGCTGCTGCAGGGCACGATCCTGATCCTGGCGCTGTTCTTCGTCTTCCTCAATCTGCTGGTCGACATCGCGCAAGCCGCGATCGATCCGCGCATCAAGCGGGGCTAGCCGATGAGCGAGCTTCCGTTTTCGGCCACCGCCGATGCCGCGCTGCAGGCCGCGCCTGCCACCAAGGCGCGCGGCTATTGGGCGACCGTCGGCCGCCGCATCGCCCGCGACAAGGTCAGCATGGCCTGCGCGCTGGTGCTGCTGCTGATCTTCCTCTCCGCGGTGCTCGCGCCGTGGCTCGGACTTGAAGATCCCTACAAGGGCTCGATGATCCGCCGCCTCCGCCACATCGGCACAGCAGGCTACCCCCTCGGCACCGACGAGCTCGGCCGCGACATGCTGGCGCGGCTGATCTACGGCGGGCGGTTGTCGCTGGTCATCGGCATCCTGCCCGTGATCCTCGCCTTCTGCATCGGCACGTCGCTCGGCCTCGTCGCCGGCTATGTCGGCGGAAAGCTCAACACCGCGATCATGCGCACGATCGACGTGTTCTACGCCTTTCCCTCCGTGCTGCTCGCCATCGCGATCTCCGGCGCGCTCGGGGCCGGCATCCTCAACTCCATCGTGTCGCTGACCGTCGTGTTCGTGCCGCAGATCACCCGCGTTGCCGAAAGCGTCACCACCGGCGTGCGCAACATGGACTTCGTCGAAGCGGCGCGCGCCTCCGGCGCAGGACCCTTCACCATCATGCGCGTGCATATCCTCGGCAACGTCTTGGGCGCGATCTTCGTCTATGCCACCAGTCTGATCTCGGTCTCGATGATTTTGGCCGCAGGTCTCTCCTTCCTCGGCCTCGGCACAAAACCGCCGGAGCCGGAATGGGGCCTGATGCTGAACACGCTCCGCACCGCGATCTACGTCAATCCCTGGGTTGCCGCGCTGCCGGGCGCGATGATCTTCGCGGTCTCGATCTGCTTCAACCTGCTCTCGGACGGCCTGCGCAGCGCCATGGACATCAGGAACTAGGCCATGAGCGAGAGCAACACATCCGTTGAAATGCTGGAGCCGGTCGAGGACGTTGGCGGCGTCGCGCAGCCGCTGCTCCAGGTCAACGGCCTGACCAAGCATTTTCCGGTTCGTGGCGGATTGTTCGCCGCGAAGCGCACCGTGCGCGCGGTGGACAACGTCTCCTTCTCGGTCGCGAAGGGTGAGACTGTCGGCATCGTCGGCGAATCCGGCTGCGGCAAGTCGACCACTGCGCGGCTGCTGATGCATCTGATGCCGCGCGATACCGGGGACATCATCTATGACGGCATGACCGTCGGCCAGGCGCTGTCGTTGCGCGAGCTGCGCCGCGGCATGCAGATGGTGTTCCAGGATTCCTATGCCTCGCTCAATCCGCGCCTGACGATCGAGGAATCGATCGCGTTCGGCCCGAAAGTGCACGGCATGGCCGATGGCACGGCGCGGGCGCTGGCGCGCGAGCTGCTCGGCAAGGTGGGCCTGCGGCCGGAAAACTTCGCCAACCGCTATCCGCACGAGATCTCCGGCGGCCAGCGCCAGCGCGTCAACATCGCGCGTGCGCTGGCGCTGTCGCCGCGACTGGTGATTTTGGACGAAGCCGTCTCGGCGCTCGACAAGTCCGTCGAGGCACAAGTGCTCAATTTGCTCGCCGACCTCAAGCGCGAGTTCGGGCTGACCTATCTCTTCATCAGCCACGACCTCAACGTGGTGCGCTACATCTCGGACCGCGTGCTGGTGATGTATCTCGGCGAGGTCGTCGAGCTCGGCCCGGTCGACCAGGTCTGGGATAACCCTGCGCATCCCTACACGCGCGCACTCCTTGCTGCGATGCCGTCGTCGGATCCGGATCGTCGCACCGAAAAACCGCCGATCACCGGCGATCCGCCCAATCCGATCGATCCGCCCCCGGGTTGCCGCTTCCACACCCGCTGCGCGTTTGCGGAGCCGCTCTGCGCAAATGCAGCACCAAAGCTCACCGCGCTCGATAGAATGGGCCACGAGGCCGCGTGCTACATGGCGATTCCGGGTTCAGGCCATAGCCGCGCGCCCGCAGAGGAAACAGCATGACAAGACCGACACCCAAAGAGATCAAGCCGATCGCGCAGATCGCCGGCGTCCCTGTTGATGACGAGATCGCGACGCGCATCTCCAATTCCATCGGGCCGGCCTTCGAAGGCTTTGCGGCCATCGCCGGCACGCTGCCGTTCGATCTCGAGCCCGCGCTCTATCCAATCGCGCAGACGCAGAAGGTGTCGAAATGAGCCGTGAGCCTGCATTGATGACGCTCACCGAGGTCGCGCGTGCGATTGCGATGAAGCAGGCGTCCTCGCATGAGGTAACGCGCGCGCTACTGCACCGCATCGCGCAGTGGCAGCCGCATCTCAACGCCTTCATGTCGGTTGAAGCCGAGCCCGCGTTGAAGGCTGCCGAGGCCGCGGATGCCGAGCTCGCCAAGGGCAATGTCCGCGGTCCGCTGCACGGCGTGCCGCTCGCGCACAAGGACATGTATTACGACGCGGGCCACGTCTCGACCTGCGGCTCGCTGATCCGCCGCGATTTCGTGCCGACCGTCACGTCCACTGCCTTGCAGCGGCTGAAGGATGCCGGCCAGGTCCGCCTCGGTACGCTGCATCTGGCCGAATTCGCCTATGGCCCGACCGGCCACAACGCCCATTACGGCCCGGTGCGCAATCCCTGGAACGTCGCGCACATCACCGGCGGCTCGTCCTCCGGCTCCGGCTCGTCGGTCGCGGCGCGCCTGACGTTCGCGGCGCTCGGCTCCGACACCGGTGGTTCGATCCGCATGCCCGCGCATTTCTGCGGCGTCACCGGGCTGAAGACCACCGTCGGCCGCGTCAGCCGCGCCGGCGCGATGCCGCTGTCGCAATCGCTCGACACCGTCGGCCCGCTCGCCCGCACAGCGGAAGATTGTGCGCTGCTGCTGGCGCTGATGGCCGGTCCCGATCCCGCGGATTCGACCTGCAGCCAAGAGCCGCTGTCCGACTATGTCGGTGCGACCAAGGGCTCGCTGAAGGGCCTCAAGATCGGCGTGCCAGCGTCCTTCTATGTCGACGATCTCGACGGCGAGGTCGCGCGCGTGCTGGACGAGACCATCGCGGTGCTCAAGCGCGAGGGCGCCGATATCGTCACGGTCGAGCTGCCCGACCAGCGGCAATTGTCTGCGGCAAGCCAGCTCGTGCTCGCGGCGGAAGCCGCCGCCTTCCACAAGCGCTGGATGATCGAGCGTCCGCAGGACTATGGCCCGCAGGTCCTGATGCGGCTTCAGAACGGTCTTGCCGTTCCCGCAATCACCTATCTCGAAGCCATGCGTTGGCGCGGCCCCGCACTCGCCGCGCACAATGCAGCCACGGCTGGAGTTGACGCGATCATCGCGCCGGCATCGCCGGTGCCGGCACCGACGATCGAGGAGAGCGATGTCGGCGGCGGCCCGAACGCGCCGGCCATGGTGCAGCGGCTGACGCTGTTCACCCGCCCGGTGAATTTTCTCGGCCTGCCGTCGCTCACCATTCCCTCCGGCTTCACCAAAAGCGGCCTGCCGGTTGGCATGCAGCTGATCGGCCGCTCCTTCGATGAAGCGACCCTGCTCACCATCGGCGCCGCCTTCCAGCGCGTCACCGACTATCACGATAGGTTGCCGAAACTGCCGTCATGACAAAGCTCGTCGAGATCTCAGGCCTCAACATCCGCTTCACCGGGGAGCGCACGGTCTATGCCGTGAACGATCTCAGCCTCTCGCTCGGTGACGGCGAGGTGCTGGGCCTGCTCGGCGAGTCCGGTTCCGGCAAGAGCGTGACCCTGCGTGCGCTGATGCGGCTGCTGCCGAAGAAGCGCACGCAGATTTCGGGCAAGGTCAACGTGATGGGCCGCGACGTGCTCGCCATGAACGACGAGGAGCTGTCGTCGTTCCGCGGCCAGACCGTGTCGATGATCTTTCAGGAGCCCGCGCTCGCGCTCGATCCGGTCTACACCATCGGCGCGCAGATCGCCGAAAGCGTCGTGCGTCACGAAGGCAAGAGCTATGCGGAGGGCAGGGCGCGAGCACTCGAAATGCTCGAGGTCGTGCGCATTCCCTCGGCCAGGCGACGGCTGGATGCCTATCCGCACGAAATGTCCGGCGGCATGCGCCAGCGCGCGATGATTGCCCTGGCGCTCGCCTGCCGCCCGAAGATCTTGCTCGCGGATGAGCCGACCACCGCGCTCGATGCCACCGTGCAGATCCAGATCCTGCTGTTGCTGCGTGAGCTTCAGCGCGAATTCGGCATGTCCGTCATCTTCGTCACCCATGACATTGGTGTTGCGATCGAGATCTGCGACCGCGTCGCGGTGATGTATGCCGGCCAGATCGTTGAGCAGGGCACGCTCCGCGACATCGTCCGCACGCCGGTGCACCCCTACGCCAAGGGCCTGCTCGCCTCCACCATCCACGGCGCCAAGCGCGGCGCCCGGCTGGAGACCATCCCCGGCACCCCGCCCTCGCTGGCCGAAAAGCCGAACAACTGCTCCTTCGCCCCCCGTTGCGCGGTCGCCCAGTCGCGGTGTCTGGAGCAATTGCCTGCGAATGTGGAGGTCGGACCGGGCCGGGCGGCGAGGTGCGTGTTGGCGGAGCCGGTGGGAGCGACGTAACCGGTGGGCTCCCTCGCCCCGCTCTTGCGGGGAGAGGGCTGGGGTGAGGGGCCTCTTTCCGCGGATGAGATTGTCGAGGGACCTGTACCCCCTCACCCGGATCGCAAGGGCGATCCGACCTCTCCCCGCAGGCGGGGAGAGGTGAAGAGCCCCGCGCACTTCTTCAGAATCCCTCTACGACAACACCGACTTGTCACAGTTCACCTCGCACCACCGGCCAACTGCACGCCTACTGTGCATGGGGTTGTTTTCGACATTTTTATCCGAACCGACCATTCAGACCCCATTCATCCCGGTTCCGGTTCCATGCCCCCGTTCATGGAGAGGGACTTCAACTTATGTACATTTCTGGCCAAGGCCTCATCGTCATCCTGTTCGTCGGCCTCGTCGCCGGCTGGCTCGCCGGCAAGGTGGTGCGCGGCAGCGGGTTCGGCATCATTGGCGACATCGTGATCGGCATCGCCGGCGCGTTTGTCGCAAGCTTCCTGTTCCCGAAGCTCGGCATCCATCTCGGCACCGGCCTCGTGTCCGAGATCATCTATTCCGCCATCGGCGCCATCATCCTGCTCCTGGTGGTGCGGCTGGTGCGCGGCGGCGGCCGGCTCTAGCGTCACATTGGCTCGGTGAGCCAGAACTTTCGCCTCTCCCCCGCTGGGGAGAGGCCGCGATGTCTGCTATAAAAAGCCGCAAAGACTGTGAAATACCGGACTTGCGTGCGAGGCCGTCAGGGGTAGAGGTGGCCTATCAGGGACCTGGATTAATTCGACCGCGTTCGTCGCGGGGGAATACGATGTTAATCCAGGTCGCGTACCCCTGAACGACCTAGGAAATCAGGGGCGTTGCCCCTTACCCGAAAGAGATCAGACTGATGGCAGCCGTACCCGGCGTCCGCCGTTCAGAGCTCGGTGACGCCTTGCGTGCTTGTCGCACGGCGTTCGTCGGCGTCGGCTTGATGAGCTGCATGATCAACCTGCTCTATCTGACTGGGTCGATCTTCATGCTGGAGGTCTACGACCGGGTTCTGCCGAGCCGCAGCGTTCCGACTCTCGTCGGCCTGATCATCATCGCCAGCTTCCTCTATATGGCGCAGGGCATGCTCGACATGATCCGAAACCGGATCCTGGGGCGGATCGGCACGGCGCTTGATGAAGCCCTCAACAAGCGCGTGTTCGACACCGTCGTGCGCCTGCCGCTCCTGGTCGGCAGCCGCAACGAGGGCCTGCAGCCGCTGCGCGACCTCGACAATGTCCGCTCGTTCCTCGGCGGCATGGGCCCGAGCGCGTTCTTCGACCTGCCCTGGCTGCCGCTCTATCTCGCCATCTGCTTCGCCTTCCACGTCATGATCGGCCTCACCGCTCTGGTCGGCGCCATCATCCTGGTCGGGCTGACGCTGGTCACCGAATTCATGTCCCGCCAGCCGGCGAAGGACGCGATGGGCCTCGCCGCCCAGCGCAACGATCTCGCCGCCTCCAGCCGGCGCAACGCCGAAGTCATGGTCTCGATGGGCATGACCGGCCGGATGAACCAGCGCTGGAGCGAAGCCAACGAAAAATACCTCGACGGCAATCAGCGTGCGAGCGACGTCGCCGGCGGCCTCGGTGCGGTCGCAAAAGTGCTGCGCATGATGCTGCAATCGGCCGTGCTCGCAGTCGGCGCCTATCTCGTCATCCACCAGGAAGCGACCGCAGGCATCATCATTGCCGGCTCGATCCTCTCCGCCCGCGCGCTCGCGCCGGTCGATCTCGCCATCGCGCACTGGAAATCCTTTGTCGCGGCACGTCAGAGCTGGCAGCGCCTCACGCGCCTGCTGGAGCAGATGCCGCCGCAGACGATGCCGACCCAGTTGCAGGCGCCCACCAGTCGTCTGTCGGTCGAAGGCATCGCCATGGTGCCGCCGGGCGATCAGCGCCTCATCGTGCAGGACGTCAGCTTCGCGCTCACCGCCGGCAATGGCCTCGGCGTGATCGGGCCGAGCGGCTCCGGTAAATCGTCGCTGATCCGCGCGCTTGTCGGCGTCTGGCATCCGGTCCGTGGCAAGGTGCGGCTCGACGGCGCGGCGCTCGACCAGTGGGCCTCCGACATGCTCGGCCGCCACATCGGCTATCTGCCGCAGGACGTCGAATTGTTCGGCGGCACCATCGCGCAGAACATCAGCCGTTTCGATCCCGAGGCCACCTCTGACGGCATCATTTCCGCGGCGAAGGAAGCCGGCGTGCACGAGATGATCATCAAGATGCGCGAGGGCTACAACACGCAGGTCGGCGAGCAGGGCACCGCGCTCTCCGCGGGCCAGGCGCAGCGCGTGGCGCTGGCGCGCGCGCTCTACGGCAGCCCGTTCCTGATCGTGCTCGACGAGCCAAATTCCAATCTCGACACCGAAGGCGACGAGGCGCTGACCCGCGCGATCCGCAGCGCGCGCGAGCGCGGCGCCATCGTCATCGTGGTGGCGCATCGCCCGATCGGCGTCGAGGCGGTCGACCAGATCCTGGTGCTGCGCGACGGCCGTATGCAGGCGTTCGGGCCGAAGGAGCAGGTGCTTGCCCAGGTGCTCCAGCCGCGCGTGACGCCGCCGGCACCGATCAAGATCGTCAGCGAAGGCGGAGTGCCCAAGTCATGAGCACGATGGCTATCGGCGGCAGGAAGCCCGCCGCGAAGAGGACCGTGCGGGATTCCATCAGGTTTCATCTGATGCTCGGGCTGGCCATCGTGCTGGCCCTCGTCATCGGTCTCGGCGGCTGGGCGTCGACGGTGCTGATCTCGGGAGCCCTGATCGCGCCGGGCCAGGTCGTGGTCGAATCCAACGTCAAGAAGGTACAGCATCCGACCGGCGGCGTGGTCGGCGAGCTGCGTGCCCGCGACGGCGACGTGGTCAAGGCCGGCGATATCGTGGTGCGGCTCGACGACACGGTCACCAAGGCGAACCTCGCCATCGTCACCAAGAATCTCGACGCCGCGCTGGCGCGCACGGCGCGGCTCCAGGCCGAGCAGCGCGGTGTCGACAAGATCGAGTTTCCGCAATCGCTCCTCGATCGCGGCAACGATCCCGACGTCAAGAACCTGCTCTCCGCCGAAACCAAGTTGTTCGACGTCCGCGTCAATGGCCGCGCCGGGCAGAAGGCGCAGCTCCGCGAGCGTGTCCAGCAGCTCAACGAGGAGATCGAAGGACTCTCCGCGCAGGAAAAGGCCAAGGACAGGGAGATCGTCCTGGTGCAGCAGGAGCTGGTCGGTGTCCGCGATCTCTACGAGAAGCACCTGGTGCAGATCTCGCGCCTGACCACGCTGGAACGCGACAGCGCCCGCCTCAACGGCGAGCGCGCGCAATACATCGCCTCGCGCGCGCAGGCCAAGGGCAAGATCACCGAGACCGAGCTCCAGATCATCCAGGTCGACAAGGACATGGTGAGCGAGGTCTCCAAGGATCTGCGCGAGACCAACGACAAGATCGGTGAAATGATCGAGCGCAAGGTCGCCGCCGAAGACCAGCTCCGCCGCGTCGATATCCGTGCGCCGCAGGACGGCATGGTGCTGCAATCGACGGTGCATACCGTCGGCGGCGTCGTCACCGCCGGCGATGCGCTCATGCTGATCGTGCCGCAGGCGGACGATCTCCAGGTCGAGGCCAAGGTCAATCCTGTCGATATCGACAAGCTCCAGATCGGCCAGAAGACGCTGCTGCGCCTGTCCGCGTTCAACCAGCGCACCACGCCCGAGCTCAACGGCGTCGTCAGCCGCGTTTCGCCCGACGTCACCACCGACCAGCGCACCGGCCAGAGCTACTACACCATCCGCGTGTCGATGTCCCCGGAAGAGGTCGCCAAGCTCGGCGACTCCAAGCTGATCCCCGGCATGCCGGCGGAAGCCTTCGTCCAGACCGGCGACCGCACCATGCTGTCCTATCTGATGAAGCCGCTGCACGACCAGCTGATGCGGGCCTTCCGCGAGAAGTGACGCGCGAAAGCGCGTCGTCCCGGAGCGCGCTTAGCGCGCATCCGGGATCTCGGGCGACATACGCGATCTCGTAGGGTGGGCAAAGGCGCAACGCGCCGTGCCCACCGCTCTTCGTGCGATGATCAAGATGGTGGGCACGCTCCGCTTTGCCCACCCTACAGCACCTTCTTCTTTGCTATAGTTCGACTCAAGCCCAGCAACCCGGCGGTCGAACAATGCAGTCCCCACCCTCCATCGCCACCAAATCCTTCACCGACGCCGTCCTCGCCGTCGCCCGCCTCGAGGAAATCTACGAGCGCAACACGAAATTCCTGCGCGACCGGTTCGAGGCCTATGTCAACGGCGAGGCGATCACGACGCGGGTGCGGGCCTATTATCCCTTCGTCCGCGTCACCACCGCGACGTATGCGCGGCTGGACTCGCGTCTGGCCTACGGCTTCGTCGCCGGCCCCGGCGTGCACGAGACCAGCGTCACGCGGCCGGATCTGTTCCGCGCCTATCTCACCGAGCAGATCGGATTGTTGATCCAGAACCACGGCGTTCCCGTCGAGATCGGCGAATCCGCCGAGTCGATCCCGATCCACTTCGCCTATCGCCGCGACATCAACATCGAAGCCGCCATCACCACCAGCGAGAATTCCCTTGTGACGCGATCGCTGCGCGATGCGTTCGACGTGCCCGACCTCGCCACCATGGACGATTCGATCGCCGACGGCACCTTCGAACTCCAGCCAGGCGCGCCCGAGCCGTTGTCATTGTTTCGCGCCGCCCGTGTCGATTATTCGTTGCGGCGGCTCTATCACTACACCGGCACCGATCCGGAGCATTTCCAGAATTTCGTGATCTTCACCAACTACCAGTTCTATGTCGATGCCTTCGCGCAGCTCTGCCAGCAGCGGCTGCAGTCCGGCGAAGCCGGCCTCGAAGCCTTCGTCGCGCCCGGCAATGTGATCACGGGCAGCGGCGGCGCAACCAGCGGGGTGGCGCCTGCCCGCGCGCCGCAGATGCCGGCTTTCCATCTGGTCGCGCCTGGCTATCGCGGCATCACCCTGATCAACATCGGCACCGGCCCGTCGAACGCGCGCAACGTCACGGATCACGTCGCAGTGCTGCGCCCACATGCCTGGCTGATGCTCGGCCATTGCGCAGGCCTGCGCAACACGCAGCGGCTCGGCGACTACGTGCTTGCCCACGGCTATGTACGCGAGGACCACGTGCTCGACCGCGAGCTGCCGCTCTGGGTGCCGATCCCGGCACTGGCCGAGATGCAGGTCGCGCTCGAACAGGCGGTCGAGGACGTCACCGGCCTCGAAGGTTTCGAGCTGAAGCGCCTGATGCGCACGGGCACCGTCGCGAGTGTCGACAACCGCAACTGGGAGATCTCGGGGCCCGAGGTGATCCGCCGCATGTCGCAGTCGCGCGCGGTCGCGCTCGACATGGAATCGGCCGCGATCGCCGCCAACGGCTACCGCTTCCGCGTTCCCTACGGCACGCTGCTGTGCGTCTCCGACAAGCCGCTGCATGGCGAGATCAAGCTCGCGGGCATGGCCAGCGAATTCTACCGCCGCCGCGTCGGCCAGCATCTCGAGATCGGCCTGAAGGCGCTGGAGCGGCTCAAGCAGCAGGAATCGGAACGGCTGCATTCGCGAAAGCTGCGAAGCTTCGCCGAGGTCGCGTTCCAGTAAAGGACAACGTGACTGTCGTACGAACGCTGACGTCTCTGTGAGCACAGTGTCCCGGAATATCGCGGCCGACGCAGGGTTATCACGTCGTCCGGGGCCGCTTGAACAGGACAGGAGGCAGACATGATCATAGCGATGATCAGGCTCGTCACGCTCGGTACATTTGCGGCAGTACTGTTGAGCTCGCCGGCCTTTGCCGCCGGCGGCGGCGGTGGTGGCGGCGGGGGCGGCATCAGCTCCACCGATCCCTATGCCGGAGCCTATGCGGATCCGAGGCCGCAGCCGCAGCCAGTCTACCCGAAACGCTGGGGCACCAAGGCGACACACAAAGGCAGGAAGCCGAACAACCAGTCCAGTATCGGCGATCCCGCTTTCGCGGCCGGCTACCGCGTGGCTTATGACACCATCTACGAGCGCAACGACTATGCGACCGCGATCGCGGAATTAAAATCGCTCGGCCATGACGACCATCCGAACGTCGCCAACCTCATCGGCTATTCCTACCGCAAGCTCGGCGACTACGAGCAGTCGCAGGTCTGGTACGAGCGCGCGTTGAAGGCAGATCCGAACCACGTATTGACGTGGCAGTATTACGGGTTGTGGCAGCTCGAGCGGGGTAACCGCGAGCAGGCGCTCTATCATCTCAGCCGGATCGCTGCGATCTGCGGGACGGATTGTGAGGAGTATCGATCGCTGGCCGCGGCACTCGACAAGCCGACCGGCACGGCGCTCGCCTACTGACGTTGGAGCCGGGCCGACCGACGGAAGCTCGCTGTTGATGAACATCGCATGACAGCGATGCCTCCTGGCGCGGATGGTGACAAAGCGCCAGATTTTCAGCATTGTCCCGTTCGGGGGCGCGAACGGGACAATTGAATGCCGCTGTCGCGCGACAGGATCATCGGCCACGACCTCGAACGGTTGGCCTTTCGCTTCACGATGATGCGTGAGGATGAGGTCGTGCATTGCCAGATCAGCGATGCCGCGATGGACGAGCTCGCGGGCATGCAGGGCACCGAGAGCAGCGCGCGCCAGGCGCAGTTCCTATCCCTGCGTGAGACCATCGAGCGGCTCGCGTCGGATATCTATGACGAAGCGCCGCGGGTCCAGGGATATGTGGTGCGGATCTTCATGCGGCATCTGGCAAGATAGCAGGGCATCCGCGCAACTCGCCACGGCTGCGAAAGGATTCATTAAGGGCAGCCTGTAGTTGCAATGGATGGCGGTGACCCGGCGTGAGATGATCTCTCGCGGTAACCCACACCAAAACTCTCACATGACCAGAAGATCAATCCTGCTGCTCGTCGTCGTCGCCCTGCTGGCCGGAAACCTGGCATATGCGAGCCTCTCCGGGCCGAGCGCGTTTGCGCGCGATTTCGATCAGAACATCGCGCGCTTCCCTTTGGCCGCGTCGATTGCCCGCAGCGATCCCGCGCTCAGGGCGGTCTTCCTTCGGGAGACCGAAGAGGCCTTCAACGAGGGCGGATGGTCCGCCGCCAATGGTGCACTCAACATGATCCTGGCGAGCGAGATGGAAGTCTATGCCGACGACGAGCACATCAATGCCCTGGACCGGGCGGAACTGGCGACCCTCCTGAAGCTCGCGAGCAACCCGTTGGCTTGCAAGTCCTATCTGTTGGCCGGTTCCCAGCGCGGTGAGTTTACGGACGCAGCGCAAGAGGTTGCGGATCTTGGTGCGGCACATGGGGCGGCGATCGCAAACGGCTTCGAACGCAGGATGAAGGGTGTTGCCCGGACGCAGGCGAGCGACGCTGAAATCGCAGCGGTCGAAACGCAATTGCGTCTGGGGCCATTCGCGGAGCTCACCCGGCAGGAGCTTGGCGCCCAGTCGAGATACCTCGGCGGCAACGCCGCTCTGATGTGCAGCGCGGCGACCAAGAAGCAGCTCAATCTGCTTTCAATGGACAGTGCCGACTCGGCCTCCGCCTCGCGCAAGCGGAGAGCCGGGAATTACAACATCGATGTCGTCGAGGTTCGCGCGAAGCTATGCCGCGAGCCCGGCAACGGCTTGTCCTGCTCTTAGGCCGGCGCGGCGCCGGGCCGTGGGCCGCGTTACGGCTTGGCGCTTTCGGCGAAATACTTGCGGAAGAACGCAACGACATCTGCGTGAAGCCGTCGGTGGAAATCGACGCGATCGAAATCCGGCGCATCGGTGCAGACGGCGGGCGCCTCCCGGGCGTCCTTTGGGGTGCAGGTCGCGAGGAAGGAAAAATGCCGGGCATTGTCCACGAAATGGTAGTCCGGCTTGATCGGAAGCCTTTGATTGATCGCTGCCGCACAGCATCCGGATAGACCATCGGCATTCTGCGCGGGGTCAGAACTCCACAATTGAACCGGCACTGTTATCGCTTTCAGATTCTCCTCCGGGAAGACGAACACCGGATAGGGATCGATGATGACTGCGGCCTTGACGCGCCTATCATGGGTCGTCGGCTGATCAGGAAGCTCGCCGCTTTCGAGCTGCTTGCACGCCTTCAGGCTGGAGGTCTCGCAATTTGGCAATCCCTTGCGCAGATCGGGATTGCCGCCGATGACGACGAGGCCGGTGTAACCGCCAAACGAAAACCCGTAGAGCCCGATGCGCTGAGGATCGATGCGGGATGCGTCCGGCCACCCGTCCAGCATATAGTCGATGAGCCGGCTCATATCCGTGGGGCGCTCGACGAGAACCGAAAGACTGTCGGTGCGGCTGGTGTCACGCATGGTGTCGCCGGGATGATTGAGCGCCGCCACGACGAACCCGGCATCGGCCAAAGCCGCGGCGGTGTCATGGTGACCGCCGAACCATCCTCGGCGGCCGTGCGACATCACGATGAGTGGAAGCTTTTCTCCGGTGACCGGACATGCGGGCACGGCGAAGAAGGTGGCGCCACGCGCATCCATCTCGCGAGGTGGCTCTGCACACGGAGTCCAGACCAGCAATCGGATTGCCGGTCCCGCCGGACCGGCAGGAATGTCGAAGTTTCTGACCCCGGCGGCTTGCGCCGTCGTTATCCCAAGGACGAGCAGGGCAGCGAAGACGAACGCAGGAAGTTGCATCATTGCTCCTATCGCGCCTGGGCGGTGACGCGCTCGCTCATGCGCCGGCACGACGGTCAGTCCGGCAAGAGATGGGGAGCGCGTGCGGTTCCCATGTGAGGGCGTTCACCCCTCCAGCTTCCGCAGCAACAGCTTCAGCGCGGTGGCAGCAAACACCTGCATGTTCGCAAACCGGTCGTTGTTGCCCGTCTCCAGCGTGATCACCTCCGCCGCAGGGCCAGCGACGGCCATGCAACTGTGCCCGGCGGCGTCGCCGTAGCGGTTGCCGGTGGGGCCGGCGGCGCCGGTTTCGGACAGGCCCCAGTCGCAGCTGAAGCGGCTGCGCATCTGTTCGGCGAGGAGCCTCGCATATGGCTCCGACGAGGAACGAAAGCCCTTCATTCCTTCGTCCGAAATATCCATCAGCTCACGCCTGGCATCGCGGGTGTAGACCACGGCGCCGCCGAGGAAATAGGCGGAGGCGCCGGGCACCGCGAGCAGGCTGGCCGAGATCAGGCCGCCGGTCGAGGATTCAGCCACTGCAATGGTCTGTTTGCGCGCGATTAGTCGGGCCGCAACCTGTTCCGCAATGCCGACGAGCTCTTTCATCCCTTTAACCTCTCAGTCCTCGCAACGGAGCTGTGCCTTCCTAGCATATGACAGCGGCCTTGGCCGAGTTGCGGGCGACGGGCAGGCCTGCTTGAATGGTGCGCAAGACAAAACGTGACGAGGAAACGTGAAGGAGACGTGATGGCGTCCCTGATCGCCGGCGGGGTGGATTGCGACGTGCATCCGGCCGTGCCGCATCTGACCAGCCTGCTGCCGTACCTGAATGACTATTGGCGCGATCAGGTGACGACGCGCGGCATGGTCGACCTTGTCTCGCAATCCTATCCGCAGAACTCGCCGATCGTTGCGCGTCCCGATTGGCGGCCGGAAACCGGCAAGCCCGGCGCAAGCCTGGAGGACATGCAGCGCCATCTGCTCGAACCCTTCCAGCTTAAGCACGCCATCTGCAATCCACTCTACGGCGTGCAGATGGTGTTTTCGGAAGATTTGCAGGCCGCCTTCTGCCGCGCGTTGAACGAGTGGCTGGTGAAGGAATGGCTCGATCGCGATTCACGGCTGCGTGGTTCGATCGTGATCCCCACGCAAAGTGTCGAGAAAGCCGTCGCCGAGATCGAGCGCTGCGCACAGGACCGCCGCTTCGTGCAGGTGCTGATGCTGGTCATGGGCGACACGCCGCTCGGCAAGCGCGCGCTGTGGCCGATCTACGAAGCGGCGGAACGGCTCCAGCTGCCCGTCGGGATTCACGCCGGTTCCGCCTATCACAATCCGCCGACTGCCGTGGGCTGGGGTTCCTATCACATCGAGGATTATGTCGGTCAGGCCCAGGCGTTCCAGACTCAGCTCACCAGTCTGATCGTCGAGGGCGTGTTCGCCAAATATCCGCAGCTGAAAATGGTCATGCTCGAATCCGGCGTCTCCTGGATCTCCCCTTTTCTCTGGCGCCTGCACAAGTTCTGGCGCGGGGTGCGAATGGAGACGCCATGGATCGATCGCGCGCCGCTCGACATTGTGCGCAGCAACATCCGGTTCTCTTTACAGCCATTTGATGCGCCGCCGGAACCTGAGACATTAATTCGCCTGTTTGATCATATGCAGTCCGACGAATTGGTTCTATTCTCCACGGACTATCCGCACTGGCAATTCGACGGCCAGGACGCGCTGCCCGAGGGCCTCACCCCCGATCTCGTGCGCAAGATCATGATCGAAAATCCGCATGCGACCTATCCCCGCCTGACTTAGCCCGCTGCCAAAGGAGGCAAGGCGATGAACGTCCAATTCCGCGAGAGCACCGAAGCCGCTTCCCCACTGACCGTCAAAACCGCAATCGCGGACTGCGACATCCATCCGGCACGCGCCACCCGCACCGAGCTCTATCCTTATCTGGCGAAACGCTGGCAGCATCATCTCGAAGTCTACGGCGTCCATGCCTATCAGGGCATGATGGAAGGCCCGCCCTATCCGAAGGCCCAGCCCAACGCCTCGCGTCGCGACGCCTATCCGCCGGAAGGCGGGCCGCAGGGCTCTTCGTTGTCCTTCATGCGGAAGCAGCTGCTCGATCCCAACAACGTGGAACTCGGCGTGCTCAATCCGCTCAACACCGGGCAGGGCATCCGCAATCACGAGCTTTCGGCGGCGCTGTGCTCGGCGATCAACGACTGGCAGATCGACAAATGGACCAGCAAGGACAAGCGTCTGAAGGCGTCCATTGTCGTCGGCAATGAGGACGGCCTGTCGGCCGCCGCTGAGATCCGCGAGCGCGCCGGCGACAAGAATTTCGTGCAGGTGCTGCTGCTCAGCCGCAATGTCGAGCCGCTCGGCCAGCGCCGTTACTGGCCGATCTATCAGGCCGCGGAAGAGGCAGGGCTTCCCGTCGGCGTGCACGCTTTCGGCTTCGGCGGCAATCCGATCACGCCGTCCGGCTGGCCTTCCTATTACATCGAGGAGATGGTGGGCCACTCGCAGTGTCAGCAATCGGCGCTGGCGAGCCTTGTCTTGGAAGGCGTGTTCGAGCGCTTTCCGAAGCTGAAGATGGTGATGATCGAGGCTGGCTTCGGCTGGGCCCCGTCGCTCGCCTGGCGGCTCGACAAGGTCTGGCACCGGCTGCGCAGCGAAGTGCCGCATGTGAAGCGGCCGCCGTCGGAATATATCCGCGAGCAGGTGTGGTGGACCACGCAGCCGATGGAGGACCCGGAGCGGCGCGAGGATCTGTTCGACGTCATCAAATGGATCGGCTGGGACCGACTGCTGTTCGCGACCGACTATCCGCATTGGGACTATGACGAGCCGTCGCGCGTGCTGCCGGCGGGCGTCAGCGACGCCAACCGCGAAGCGTTCTATCTCGGCAATGCGCGCAAGCTCTATGGGATTGCTTGATGGCGCGGCACGTGATTGCGGCGGTGGATGAGCTTCCGCCGGGCACGCGAAAATTTCTGGAGATCGACGGACGGCCGATCGCGGTCTTCAACATCAAGGGCGAGTATTTCGGCCTGATGAACCGCTGCCCGCATCAGGGCGCCGCGCTGTGCGAGGGCCCGCTGATCGGGCTCGCGCAATCAAAGGATCCCGGCGAGATCGAATACACCAAGCTCGGCGAGATCATCCGCTGCCCCTGGCACGGTTGGGAGTTCGACATCCGCACCGGCCAGTCCTATTGCGACCCCCGCCGCTTCCGCGTGAAGGCCTATCCGGCGCATGTCGAGCCGGGTGCGAGTGTGGTGAAGGGCCCGTATGTCGCCGAGACCATCCCGGTGAAGGTCGAGAGCGATTACGTGGTGGTGGAGCTTTAGGTTGCTGTCATTCCGGGGCGATGCGAAGCATCGAGCTCTGATGCGCAATTGCGCATCGGAGAATCCATCGTGCCGCAAGAATGTTGGGAGAAATGGATTCCGGGTTCGCCTCTTCGAGGCGCCCCGGAATGACCATCAGTGGCTCACCGCCGGCGCCGCTTCACCGGTCGCATCGTACGTCGTCACCGCTTGGCGGCCACCGCGATAGACGATCGATGCGGCAATGATGCCAAGCGCAGCGGCGAACATCAGCCAGAAGCCGGGTGAGGCTTTGTTGCCGGTGTAGTCGATCAGCAAGGTCGAGGCGAATGGCGTGAACGTGCCGAACAGCGCGGCGGCGAGCGCGAAGGCCAGCGAGAAGCAGGTGGTGCGGACATGCGCCGGCACGATCTCGACGAGAGCACCGAGCATGGTGCCGCTGTACATGCCGAAATAGAACGAGAACAACATCTCGACCGCGAGCAGTTTGCCGAAAGTCGGCGCGGCGACCAGCCAGGACAGTGCCGGGTAGGCGGTGACGAGCGCCAGGCCGGCGATGGCGAGCAGTACCGGCTTGCGGCCGATGCGATCGGACAGCGCGCCGCCGACGGGATTCCAGAAGAAGTTGGTCACGGCGACGAGCAGCGTCACGAGCAGTGCGTCCTGCGTCGAGAGCTTCAGCACCGTCTTGCCGAAGGTCGGCGTGTACACGGTGACGAAGTAGAATGTCGTCGTGGTCAGGACCGCGATCATCATGCCGAGGATGACGATGCGCCAGTTGGCGAGCGCGGAGGCGAACACCTCGTTTGCCGTCGGGTGCTTCTTCATGGCGAGGAAGGCCGGCGTTTCCTCGAGCGTCCGCCGCAGCATGAAGATCAGGGGAATGATGAGGCAACCGACGAAGAAGGGAATGCGCCAGCCCCAGGCGGTCACGACGTCCGCCGGCATCACCTCGGACAGGATGAAGCCGAGGATCGAGGCCACGAAGATCGCGACCTGCTGGCTCGACGACTGGAACGAGGTGTAGAAGCCGCGATTGCCGGGCGTGGAGATCTCCGCGAGATAGACCGAGACGCCGCCGAGCTCGACGCCGGCGGAGAAGCCCTGCAGCAGGCGGCCGATCAGCACGATGACGGGCGCCGCGATGCCGATGGTCGCATAGCTCGGGCAGAACGCGATCACGACGGTGCCGATGGCCATGATGCCGAGCGTGACGATCAGGCCCTGGCGGCGGCCGATGCGGTCGATGTAGGCGCCGAGCACGATCGCGCCGACGGGGCGCATCAGCGCGCCGAGCCAGAACACGCCAAAAGTGTTGAGCAGCGAGGCTGTCTCGTTACTGGAGGGAAAGAACGCCTTGCCGATGGCGGCGGCATAGAAGCCGAACAGGAAGAAATCGAACTGCTCGAGAAAATTGCCGGAGGTGGCGCGCAGGATCGCGCCGATGCGCGACTTGATCTCGGGCGGATTGGTTGCTGGTCCAGCCATGACGTTTCTCCCCTGGAAGGCGCGGCCGGACCGGAACTCATTTCACGGCAAGGCATCAGATTGTCGGCTGCGACAATCTGTCCTACCCCTCTCGCGCGGGGCGCGGCGAGTCAATCGATTTCACCGGGGAAGCTGATGATTTTTCACGCTTTATTCTGCGTTGCAGCGATCATCCACTCGCGGAACGCGGCCAGCTTCGGCGCCTCGCGCCGGCCCTCCGGCGCGACCAGGTAGAAGCCGGCATCGGCCGGCAGCGCGATCTTGAAGGGCACCACGAGCCGGCCCTTGGCGATGTCGTCCTGGACGTAGGAGGTTCGCCCCATTGCCACGCCGATGCCGTCGATTGCGGCCTGGATGGTCATGAAGATCATGTCGAAGGTGATGCCGGGCTGCTTGGCGATGTCGCCCGGAAGGCCGGCCGCCGTCAGCCATAGCCGCCAGTCATCGCTGTTGGCATTGGAGGTGTGCAGCAGCGGATAGCCCTTGAGATCCTCAGGCTGGCGCAGCGGCTTGTCGCCGCGCAGCAGCGACGGACTGCACACCGGAAACAGCTCGTCCGCCATCAGCCAGTCGGCGCGCAGGCCCGGCCATTGACCGCGGCCATAGCGAATCGCGGCATCGACATTGTCGCGCTGGAAATCGACGAGGCTGGTCGAGGTGGTGATGCGGACGTCGATGCCGGGGTGCTGCTCCTGGAAATCGGTCAGCCGCGGCAGCAGCCATTTCGCGGCGAGCGATGCCAGCGTCGAGACGGTCAGCACCTTGTCGTCGTCCTTGCGCAGCAGCCGGTCGGTCGCAAGGCGGAGGTCGTTGAAGGCGGCGCGGACGCCCGGCAAATAGTCGCGCGCTTCCGGCGTCAGCGCCAGCGCGCGGTTCTGCCGGACGAACAGGCGGATGCCGAGCTCCTCCTCGAGCCGCCGGATCTGATGGCTGATCGCGGTCTGGGTCACGTTCAGCTCGGACGCGGCCAGCGTGAAGCTGAGATGGCGCGCGGCGGCCTCAAAGGCCCGCAATCCGTTCAGGGAGGGCAATCTGGCAGTCATCTGGCAGCAGGATGCATGACGTTATTTCATGCGAAGGGGTACAAATTGTCGTTTGTCGCAGCGCGGTAGCAAGCAGATATTGGCGGCGATCTTAGCTCAAGGAGCTGAAAATGTCTACTTTGACCCACAATTCGATGACAAATCATCATGCACCCGGCCTCATCCAGCAGATCGGCGAGACGCTTCACGTCTGGCACGAGCGCTACCGGACCCGCCGCGAACTGACCCACTGGACGGCCCGCGATCTCCACGACGTTGGCCTGTCCTGGACCGACATCGCCTACGAGGCTGACAAACCCTTCTGGCGGGCCTGATTGGCCGCCAGGCCGGCGCCGCCTGATCACAGGGGCGCCGGCGGTCCCTCTTTCCGCAAGGGCTCGTGTCATGAGCACTCTTCGCCTGGAAGATCTGAAGCAATATTCGGACGTGCTGCGCACCCGGCAGGGTGAGGCGATCAACGTTCGCTTCGTCGAGCCGCGCGACACCGAGGAGCTCCAGCACTATTTCCGCTCGCTCTCGACCCGCTCCCGCTACAACCGCTTCTTCGGTGCGATCAGCGAATTGCCGAAGGGCCTGCTGAGCGAGTTCCTCGACGTTGGAGCGCGCGAGCGCTTCACCGTTGTTGCGACCAAGATGGTCGACGGCTTCGAGACCATCGTCGCCGAAGCGCGCTACGCCTTCCATCCAGAGACCTCCACACTCGAGTTCGGCCTGTCGGTCGACGACCGCTGGCAGGGCCACGGCATCGCCACCGCGCTGATGAAGAATCTCGAATGCCGCGCGGCAGCTCTTGGTGCCGAGCATATGTTCGGCGACACGCTGCGCTCCAACGAGACCATGATCTCGCTCGCCCGCAAATCCGGTTTCGCTTTCGTCAATCATCCCGACGACTGGAAGCTGGTGCGCTTCAACAAGGAGATCGCCGTCGCACCGAAAGACATTCCCTGCGCGAGCTGGCGCCTCGCCGCCCTTTCCCGTCAGGCCGACAGCCCCTCAGCCTCGGCCTGACACCACTGCGAGCCCGGCCTGGTCATCCAGGGCCGGGCCTTTTTTTGCCTTCGCTTATGCGCCGTCATTGGCGAAGTCGGTCGAGGTCGCGACCGATCGCCATCCCGCCAGCTCCCGCGCAACGAATGCGTTCTTCGCCTCGATCCGCTCCACCGTGTCGCTGCCGAGCGGCAGGCGCAGCGGCGGGTTCTTGGCATCGACCAGCGTCAGGAAGGCCTGCGCCAGCTTGCGCGGATCGCCGCGCTGGCCGTGGTTGAATTCGGCGGCGTGAGCGCGGGTCTTGCCGACGCTCTCGTGATAGTCGTCGATCACCTGCGCGGTGCGCGACAGCGAGGTGTCGTCGAGGAAGTCGGTGCGGAAGAAGCCCGGCTCGACCACGGTGACCTTGATGCCGAGTGGCGCGACTTCGCCGGCCAGCGCTTCGCTTAGACCCTCGACCGCGAACTTGGTCGCGCCATAGACGCCCCACCCGGGATAACCGGTGTAACCGCCGACCGACGAGATGTTGATGACGTGGCCGGAACGCTGGCGGCGCATATGCGGCAGCACCGCGCGGGTGACGCCGAGCAGGCCGAACACATTCGTGCCGAACAGCTTTTGCGTCTCCGCGCCGCTGGCCTCCTCGATCGCGCCGAGCAGGCCGTAGCCGGCATTGTTGACCAGGATATCGATGCGGCCGAACTTTTTAACGGCCTGACCTGCGGCCTCATGCGCCTCGGTCTCACTTGTGACGTCGAGCCGGGTTGCCAGCAGACGCTCGTGGCTGCCGAGCCGCGCCGTGACGGTGGACGGATCGCGCGCGGTCGCGACCACGGCGTCACCTGCCTTCAAGGCGGCTTCGGCGATCAAAGCGCCAAATCCGCGGGATGCTCCTGTGATGAACCAGACACGCATGATGTTGCCCTTTCCAATTTGGTCCGGCGGTGTGCCGAAGCCGACGGGCAAGGTGTAGCGGCTCGCTATAGCTGAGATAATCAGCTATATATTTTGCAAGCTCTTGAGAAAAATTCATCAATGCGGATCGACCCGTCCGACCTCGCGACCTTCCTCGCCATCGCCCGCCACCGCAGTTTTCGCGCGGCGGCGACCGAGCTCGGCGTCACGCCATCGGCGCTGTCCCACGCTTTGCGCAATGTCGAAGAGCGGCTCGGCCTGCGCCTCGTCAACCGCACCACCCGCAGCGTCGCGCTCACCGAGGCCGGCGAGCGGCTGTTTGCCCGCATCACGCCGGCCTTTCGCGACATCGACGACGCGCTCGAGGACCTCAACAATTTCCGCGGCAAGCCCGCCGGCACGCTGCGCTTCACCGCCGCGCGCCAGTCCGCGCAGCTGGTGCTGCTGCCGATCGTGACGCGCTTCTTGAAATCATTCCCCGACGTCAGCGTCGAGATCGTCATCAACGACGCCCTGATCGACATGGTCGCGGCCGGCTTCGATGCCGGCGTGCGTTTCGGCGAGACCATTGCCGCCGACATGATTGCGGTCCCGATCGGCCCGCGGCACCGTTTTGCCGTGGTCGGCACGCCCGGGTTCTTCAAATCGCGCAAGCCGCCCACCACGCCGCGCGACCTGAAAGGCCTGCCCTGCATCCGCTACCGTTTCACCTCAGGCGCGCTCTATCATTGGGAATTCGAGCGCGGCGGCATCGAGCTCGCGATCGACGTCGCGGGACCGCTGACGATGAACGACCAGGATCTGATGGTCGATGCCGCCCTCGACGGCATCGGGCTCGCCTACGTGTTTGAGGCGCAGGTCGAAGCGCTGCTCGCCAAGCGCAAGCTGGTTCGCGTGCTCGCTGACTGGTGCCCGGCCTATCCCGGCTTCTTCCTGTACTACCCAAGCCGCCGCCAATTGCCGGCCGCGTTGCGCGCGTTCGTGGATTTCGCGAGGGCGCCCGCCAAGTAGTGAGCTGCGTAGCCCGGATGGAGCGAAGCGCAATCCGGGATTCGTGCCACGTGCGCCAGCGGCCCCGGATTACGCTCCGCTCCATCCGGGCTACGGACCTACTACGAGGACGGAGGAGCGAACCTTACTCCTCCGCAATCCAGATACCCCGGTCGCTCAAAGCGGTCAGTATGGCCTCGATGTCTTCCGGTTCCAGCCTGGTGGACGGCATCAGTTCGTTCAGTTGATCGAACGTGACATACCCAGTCTTCTCCGCCAGGAGCACGGCTTTCCGCACAATCTCAGACCAATCCATTCAGCCCTCCTGAAAATGGGGTACCTACTCTATGGAATGATCTGATGGTCTTGGCTGCGTAGCCCTACTTCCCCGTGAACACTGCCTTCCGCTTCTCGATGAAGGCTTGCACGGCTTCCTTGTGATCAGCGGTCGTGGTCAGGCGGATCAGCCGTCCGGCTTCGTGGTCGCGAGCGGTCTCGAAATCGAACAGCAGCGCCTCGTCGAGATTGTCCTTCATGTAGCGCAGCGCCTGACGCGGGCCTTCGGCGAGCGACTTGGCCAGCGCAAAGGCCTCGTCTTGCAGCCTGTCGTCGGGCACGACGCGGTTGACGAGGCCGATGGCCTCGGCACGCGCGGCGTCGACGCGATCGCCGGTGAACAGCAGCTCGCGGGCCCGCGCGGTGCCGACCAGCCGGGTGAGCAGCCAGGCGATGCCGTAGTCGCCGGAAAGCGCGATGCGGGCGTAGCCGGTGGCGACGAAGGCCGATTGCGCGGCGATGCGGATGTCGCAGGCCATGGCAATGGCGAGCCCGGCGCCGACCGCGGGACCGGGCAGGGCGGCGATGGTCGGCTTGCGCACCGAGACCAGCGCGCCGGTGAGCAGCCGCTGCCGTTCCTGGAGATCGGCGACCTTGTCGTCAAAGGACATGTCGAGCTTGGCTTGGTCGCGATGCGCGCCCATGCCCTTGACGTTGCCGCCGGCACAGAAGGCCGCGCCCGCGCCGGTGATCAGCAGCGCGCCGACTTCGGGGCTCTCGCCGCAGGTGCGGATCATCGTCCGCAGAGCCGGCGTCAAGGTGTCAGACAGCGCGTTGCGCGCCTCCGGCCGGTTCAGCGTGATCACCGCGACGCGGTCGCGGATGACGCAGAGGAGTTCGTTGGTGCCGGTGTCGATGGTGGTTTCCGTGGTCATTGTTTCCCGCCCTTGTAGGGTGGGCAAAGCGTAGCGTGCCCACCATCTGTTTGTTCATTCACGGCGGTGGGCACGGCGCTATGCGCCTTTGCCCACCCTACGACAGCTCAACTCAAAACTTCTCCACCCACGGCCGCAGCTCCAGCTCCCAGCTCCAGGCGCTACGCGGTTGCTGCAGTACATTCCAATAGCTCTGCGCGATTGCATCAGGATCGAGCATCGAATCCGGCTTGTCGGCGGGTTCGGTCCGCGCCGCGCTGCGGATGCCGCCGTCGATCACGAAATGCGCAATGTGGATGCCCTGCGGCGAGAGCTCGCGCGCCAGGCTCTGCGCCAGCCCGCGCAGCGCGAACTTGCCCATCGCGAATGAGGCCGACTGCGCATAGCCCTTGACGCTGGCGGACGCGCCGGTGAACAGGATCGCGCCGTGCTTGTTCGGCAGCATGCGCTTGGCCGCCTGCTGCGCCACCAGGAAGCCGCCATAGGCGCTGATCGCGATCGCCTGCGCGACATCGGCCGGAACGAGATCGACGAACGGCCCGCGCGTGCGGCCGCTGGCGTTGTAGACGACGAGGTCGGGCGTGCCGATCTCGCGTTCGACCAGGCCGAACAGCCGCTCGACCTCCTCAGGCTCGGTGGCGTTGCAGGCATAGGCCTTGGCGCCGGTCTCGCGACAGAGCGCGCCTAATTTCTCGATCTTGCGCGCGGCCAGCGCGACGCGGATGCCTTGCGCGGACAGCAGACGCGCCAGCGAGGCGCTCAGGCCTTCGCCGGCGCCGACGATGAGGGCGATCTTGTATTTCGGATGTTCCATGGCGTGATCTCTCGGAGACGGGAAGCCGCTGATCTATGCATCCGCCGTGCGGACAACCAGCCGGGTCGATCATAATTCCGCAGAGCGAATTGCTCCTTCACGGCGATCATGCCTCCCTGACAATTTGCGGCTTTATCCGCCTTTGCGACTGGAGCATGATCGACATCATCCCAAGCGGCAAGCGATAAGAATTGCCGTCGGGCGGGAACGAAGAGGACGATCATGCACAAGCCGGTCACAGGTGAGCCAAAAAGTGTCGCGGCCGCACCATCCGGTCTGCTGGCGCCCGATACATCAGGCATGAATTTCTATCGCGCCGATCCGGCGCTAACGGATCTGTTGCGTATCCATCTGCCGGACACGCTCTTCCGCCACATCGAGCCGCATCTCGATCGCCTCGGCGAACTCGCCGGCGGCCATCTCGACGAATGCGCGCGGCTCGCCGACCGGCACACGCCGGTACTGCACCAGCGCGACAAGTTCGGCCGCGACGTGCAGTGGATCGAATATCACCCGGCCTATCGCGAACTGGAGAACGCCGCGTTCGGCGAGTTCGGCATCCATGCGTTGTCGATCCGCAAGGGCATCATGGGATGGCCGGACAAATATCCCGTCGTGGCCAAGCACGCCTTCACCTTCCTGTTCAACCAGACCGAATTCGGCATGGGCTGCCCGATCAACGTCACCGACGGCTGCGCCAAGCTCTTGGCGAATTTCGGCAGCGAGGCGCTGAAGGCGAAATATCTCGACGGCCTGACCCAGACCGACATGAGCAAGCTGACCCAGGGCGGCCAGTTCATGACCGAGAAGGAGGGCGGCTCCGATGTCGGTACACTGACCACGCGCGCCGCGCAGGAGGGCGACCATTGGCGCCTCCATGGCGAGAAATGGTTCTGCTCGAACGCCGATGCCAAGGTCGTGATGCTGCTGGCGCGTCCCGAAGGCGCCGGCCCCGGCACGCGCGGCGTCGGCCTGTTCCTGATGCCGCGCTTCCTCGACGACGGCTCGCAGAACCACTATCGGATCGTGCGCCTCAAGGACAAGCTCGGCACCCGCTCGATGGCCTCCGGCGAGATCAAGCTCGAAGGCGCGATCGCCTATGCGGTCGGCAAGCTCGACCGCGGCTTTGTGCAGATGGCCGAGATGGTCAATTCGTCGCGGCTCTCCAACGGCGTCAAATCCACCGCACTGATGCGCCGCGCCTATCATGACGCGATGACGGTGGCGAAGAACCGCGTGGTGTTCGGCAAGCGCATCATCGATCTGCCGCTCGGACGCCGGCAGATGCTGAAGATCATGCTGCCGGTCGAGCAGGCGCTGTCGATGAGTTTTCTGACTGCCGACGCGCTCGACCGCGCCGAGGCTGGCAGTCAGGAGGCGGCTGCGCTGCTGCGTATCCTGACCCCGACGCTGAAATTCCGTGCGACGCGCGATGCGCGCAAGGTCTGCGGCGACGCGCTCGAGATGCGCGGCGGCATCGGTTATATCGAGGAATTCGCCACGCCCCGCCTGCTGCGCGATGCGCATCTCGGCTCGGTCTGGGAGGGGACCGGCAACATCGTCGCGATCGATGCGCTCCGGCGCGCGGTCGGCCGCCACGGCGCCGAATCCGCGCTGTCAGCCGATCTGCATGCGCGGCTCGATGATAGCGTGTCGGTCCCGCAGGCCTGGCGCGACAATTTGCGCGGTCTCGTCGATCGTGCCGTCGGCTTCGCGCGCGAGGTCGCGGGCAATTCCGAGAACGAGGCCGATGCGCGGCGTGCGACCAGCCTGCTCTATCACGTCGCAAGCGCGGTCGCGCTCGCCTGGGAAGCGCATCGCATCCAGGAGATGCGCGGCGATGCGCGCCGCCTGCTGCTATCGCGGCTGGTGATCGACCATCGCGTGTCGCCGAGCGATCCGTTCCGGCTGACGGAAAATGCCGCGCAAGCGAAGATCGCCGCGCTGCTGCTCGGCGATCGCGACGCCGGCATGAGCGAGGTTGGCGAACTGGTTCTGGCAGCGTAGGCTGCACGCCACGCTCAAACCAAGAAACGCGATAGGGAGTGCTCGATGAAGGCCGCCGTCCTCTATGAAGTCAATCAGCCGCTGGTCATCGAGGATGTCAGCCTGCCGAAGCCGGGCCCGCGCGAGGTTTTGATCCGCACGGCGGTCGCCGGCCTCTGCCACTCCGACCTGCACTTCATGGAAGGCCTGTATCCGCATCCGTTGCCCGCGGTGCTCGGGCACGAGTCCGCCGGCATCGTCGAGCAGGTCGGCTCCGACGTGACTTACGTAAAGCCCGGCGATCACGTCGTGACGTGCCTGTCGGTGTTTTGCGGCACCTGCGACAATTGCACCACGGGCCGCACCGTGCTCTGCACCGACACCACCGTAAAGCTGCTGCCGGGCGCCTCCAACCGGATGCAATGGTCGAAGTCCGAGAAGCTGCATCAGTTCCTCAACCTCTCGTCCTTCGCCGAGCAGATGCTGGTGCACGAGAATGCGATCGTCAAAATCCGGAAGGAGATGCCGCTCGATCTCGCCGCGCTGATCGGCTGCGGCGTCATCACCGGCTACGGCGCGGTCGTGAACACGGCGAAGGTGACGGCCGGCGAGACCGTGGCCGTGATCGGCTGTGGCGGCGTCGGCATGGCCGCGATCAACGGCGCGCAGATCGCCGGCGCCGGACGCATTATCGCCATCGACACCAATCCGGCAAAGCTGCAGCTCGCGACCAAGCTGGGCGCGACCGACATCATCAATCCCGCCGACGGCGACGTCGTGAAGCAGGTGCGCGACCTCACCAATGGCGGCGTGCATCATTCTTTCGAGGTGCTCGGCCGCAAGGAGACCGCGGAGCAGGCTTTTGGCATGCTGGCGTCCGGCGGCACGGCCACCATCGTCGGCATGATTCCGTTCGGTCAGAAGATCGAGCTGCACGGCTTCGACTTCCTGCGCGAGCGCAGGATCCAGGGCTCATCGATGGGCTCCAACCATTTTCGCGTGGACATGCCGAGGCTGGTCGATTTCTACCTGCGCGGCCGGCTGCACCTCGAGGACTGGATCTCGGCCAAGCTGAAACTGCCGGAGATCAATGAGGGTTTTGCCAACATGAAGGCCGGCAAGACGCTGCGTAGCGTGATTGTGTTTGACAGCTAGCAACCGCAATGACGGTGTCATCGCCCGCGAAAGCGGGCGATCCAGTACTCCGCGGCGGAAGCTGTGTGAACCGACTATTGCCGCGGCGTACTGGATGCCCCGGTCAAGCCGGGGCATGACAGCGGAGTGTGAGGATGGCTGACCTCAACTCACCGCGACACGTGCGCTGACACCGCGAGCCACGTCCCGTTCTTCTTCGTCCAGCAATCCGTGTACCGCCCCGTTGCCTGCTGGCCGTCGGCGGTGGTGTAGCTGGTGGCGGCGTGGATGATGGCAAAATCGCCCATG
The DNA here is from genome assembly GCF_004634465.1 of Bradyrhizobium sp. MOS001. Lineage (NCBI taxonomy): Bacteria > Pseudomonadati > Pseudomonadota > Alphaproteobacteria > Hyphomicrobiales > Nitrobacteraceae > Bradyrhizobium > Bradyrhizobium sp. MOS001. The sequence continues at coordinate 33,036 of NZ_SPVJ01000041.1, read as the reverse complement.
ATGCGGATGATGACATCATGCGCATGCAGATTGCGGATCGCAATCGGCCGTGCCGTCTGCTCCAGGAAGGCGGCGCGGTCGACCAATGTCTTGTCGGGATTGGAGCAAAAGAACTCCGGCGCGAGGATTTCGTCGAAGCGTTTAACGTCGCAGTTTTGCACGGAGGCGACATAGTCGTGGTTGAGCGTGGTGAGCTGGTCGAGGTCTTGGCTCATGACGTTTCTCTCCCTCTATGTTATTTTACTCCGTCATTGCGAGCGTAGCGAAGCAATCCAGAAATGTCTCCGCGGATGCAGTCTGGATTGCTTCGTCGCAAGGGCTCCTCGCAATGACGGGAGGCACTAGTCATTGAACAAAGGGGGCGGCACGAACCCGCCGAATTCGCGCTCGATCAGTTCGGCGAGCTTGAGCGGCGTGCGGTCTTCCAGCCACGGGCCGACGATCTGCACGCCGATGGGTAGTCCATCAGGCGCAAAGCCCGTCGGAATCGCGGTCGAGGGCAGACCGGGGAGCGTCGCGATGCCCGGCCAGGCGAGCTGGTCCGGATAGACGTGCTCCTTGCCGTCGATCTTGATCCGGCGCTTTTCCTGCTCGGGCGAATGGTCGTGGGGATAGGCTGCCGTCGGCATCACCGGGCAGATCACCGCGTCGTACGTCTTGAACAGCTCGCGCCATTGCGCCCGCAGCCGCGTGCGTCCGGCATTTGCCGCCTGCCAGTCGCGATGGTTGAGCGCGATACCGCGCAGCCGTTCGGCAGCCAAGCTGTTGTCGCCCTCTGGCAACGCCGCTGCGGCTGCCTTGGCGCCGGCGTAGACATCCGGCGCGAAGGTCGAGCCGAGGAACGACATCAGCATGCGCATATAGAGCCGCGAGGAGGCCGCGAAATCCGGCAGCAGCCGGCTGCTGCGCTCGATCTTGACGCCAGCCTTGGCGAGATTGTCGGCCAGCCGGTTGATCGTGCCGCGCACGGCGGTGTCGGTCGGCATCACCGGATCGGTGTCGATCACCAGCACGCGGAAATCCCTGAATGCCGTGTGGCGCGCCGCCGGCAGCTCGAGCCGGTAGGCGAGGCCAGCGTCGATCGGATCGGGCCCGGCCATCACGTCGAGCACAAGCGAAAGATCGGCGGCGCTGCGCGCCATCGGGCCGATCACCGAAAGATCGCGCTCGAACGGCAAAGGCGGCAGCGGCGGCGGCGTGTGGCCGCGCATGGCGACGAGGCTGAAGGTCGGCTTGTGCGCATAGATGCCGCAATGGAACGCCGGCACGCGCAGCGAGCCGCCGATGTCGGAGCCAATCGACAGCGGGCCATAGCCCGCGGCGAGCGCGGCAGACGAGCCGCCGGACGAGCCGCCCGGCGTGCGGCCGAGATCGTAGGGGTTGTTGGTGGTGCCGTAGATGTCGTTGTAGCTCTGCCAGTCGCCGAGTCCGAGCGGCACGTTGGTCTTGCCGACGATGACGGTGCCGGCGTCCTTCACCCGCGTGACTGGCAGTGCGTCTTCCTTTGCGACAAAATCCTTCTGCGCGGGAATGCCCCAGGTCGTGGGCAGGCCGGCGACGTTGTAGGATTCCTTCACGGTGATTGGGAGGCCGAGCAGCGGCTTCCGCTCGCCGCGCGCCCGCGCCGCGTCCGCGTCCCGCGCGGCGCTAAGCGCGCGGTCGAAATCCCGGACGCAGATCGCGTTGATCTTGCCGTCGTGACGTTCGATGCGATCGATCGCATCCTGCGTGAGCTCGACCGCGGAGACCTTCTTTGCGGTCAACGCGGCCGACATCTCGACCGCGCTCTTGTAACTCCATTCCGATTTCGCCACGACATGCTCCTGCGCTTCCCTGAAAGGATGATGCGCAGTTTGGCCCAAAGCCGCAACCGCCGTTTGATCGCGATTGATATGCCGGTAGGACGGAACGAGGACAGCCAAGCACAAGGTCGGTGTCATCGCCCGGCTTGACCGGGCGATCCAGTATTCCGAGACGGCTGTGATTGATCGGATAGGCCGCGGCGTACTGGATGCCCCGCTTTCGCGGGGCATGACACCGAGGTAGCTACGCCGCCCCGATCAAGATCCCCACCGCGAGCACGATGGCGCCGCCGAGCACGATCTGGAACACGGCCTGGAGGAACGGGGTGTCCATGTAGCGCGCGCGGATGAAGGCGATTGCCCACAATTCGAAGAACACGACGACGCCGGCGATTCCCGTCGCGATCCAGAATGCGTTCGGCCAGCTGTCTGGGACAAGATAAGGCAGGGTGTGGCCGAGCCCGCCGAGCGTCGTCATCGCGCCGCAGGTGATGCCGCGCAGCCATGGCGAGCCGCGTCCGGTGAGCGAGCCGTCGTCGGACAGCGCCTCCGCAAAGCCCATGCTGATGCCGGCGCCGATCGAGGCGGCGAGGCCGACCAGAAACGTCTGCCAGTTCTGGTGGGTGGCGAAAGCTGCGGCGAACAGCGGCGCCAGCGTCGAGACCGATCCGTCCATCAGGCCGGCGAGGCCCGGCTGCACATATTGCAGCACGAACATCCGCCGTCGCGTGCGATCTTCCTCGGCGCGCACGTCCGGCTTCAGGATTTCGTCGGTCAGCGCGACGGCGCGGTTCTCGTGATGCTTTTCCTCCTCGGCGAGATCGCCGAGCAGGCGGCGCACGCCGACATCCTCGGCCTGCTCGGCGGCCCGCGCGTAGAAGCGCTCGGCCTCGAGCTCCATGGTCTCGACCTCTTTCCGGATGGTGTCGAGCGGCAGGTTTTTCGTCAGCCAGATCGGCCGCCGGCGCAGAAAGCCTTTGACGTTCTCGCGGCGGATCGGCGGCAGGTGCTGGCCGAAGCGTTCCTCATAGAGTTTCAGCAGCCGATGCCGGTGGCCGCGTTCCTCCTCGGCCATCTCCTCGAAAATCTTCGACGTGTCCGGGTAACGCTCGCGCAAGTCCTCGGCGAAGGTCATGTAGATGCGGCTGTCCTCCTCCTCGGAGGAGATCGCGACCGCAAGCACCTCGCGCTCGGTCAGTTCGGCAAAAGTCTTCACGGCGGCCCTGTTTTGATAGTTTAGAATTATTCTAAATTATATAAGGCGCCGGGGTTCCCGGGTCAAATCAGGCGGCTTTTGCGAGGAACTCGAGCAGCAAGCGGCTCACCTCGGCCGGCTGTTCCTGCTGCACCCAATGGCCGGCGCCGTCGACGAGATGGCAGCCGAACATTCTTGTGCATCCGCGCCCCTGCATCGCCTCGAACACGCCCGGGCGCTGATAGGTGCCCCAATCCTGTTTGCCCGAGATGAAGCAGGAGGGCACGTCGATGCTGCGGCCCGCAAACAGCTGCATCTCGCTGTTGAGCATGCCCGACGTGCCGTAGCGGTACCATTGCAAGCCCCCCTGGAATCCGGTGCGGCCGTATTCGGCGCTGTAATAGGCGAGGTCGCTGTCCGGCAGCCATTGGTTGGCGGCGATCGCGGCCGGCGAGGGCATCTCCTTCGCAACCGTCTCCGCCATGGTCTCACCGGCGTCCATCACGTAGTAGGTCGGCAGTTTTGCGAGTTCGCCCGCGGACCACGACGTCAACGGATATGGCTTGTTTTCGGTCCAGTCCGCACTCTTGTGGTGATAGTAAGCGCGCAGGAAATCGTGCACGCCCTGCGGCGCGTGCTGCATGTCGGCGTTGGCCGGACGCGTCGCGTAATACCATTGATAGTGTTTGCGCGGGCGTGGCAGCGCGGCGAGCTCGCGATGCACGGGGTCTTCGACTGCAGGCTTTGCCGGCACATCGACCGTGCCAAACGGCATCGGTGGCGCCCCGCCGAACGGCGCGCTCATCAGCGTCACCGAGCGAAACACGTCGGGCCGGATCATGGCGCACCAGGCCGCGACCGGGCTGCCGAAATCATGCCCGGCGAGATCGACCTGCCGGTAGCCGAACGCCGACACCAGGGCGAGGGCGTCACGCACGAGGTTGAGCAGCGAGAACGGCGTGAGATCGCCGTCGTAATCCGCGGTCCATCCCGTGGTGCGGCCATAGCCGCGCTGGTCCGGCGCGATCACGTGATAGCCGGCCGCAGCCAGCACCGGCATCACCTTGCGCCAGGAGAAGGCGAGCTCAGGAAAGCCGTGCAGCAGCAGGATGCAGGGCCGGCCTTTGGTCTCGAAGCCGGCTTCGAGCACGTGCATGCGCAAGACGTTGATGCCGTCGACATAGCGCGAGCGGATGCCGGCGGGGAGAGGGATGTCGGGGAGTGTTGTCATTGCTTTCTCCACACGGGTGGAATCGTAGGGTGGGCAAAGCGGAGCGTGCCCACCATGCCAAACGCGTTAAGGAATGGTGGGCACGGCGCGCGAAGCGCGCGCCTTTGCCCACCCTACGGCATCTTGCTAAACCGCCGCACACACGAACGCGCTGCCCTTGCGCTTGATCTTCCCAACCGACGGCGAGGGGAAATGCGCGGTGCAGCACAGCGTGTCGGTGTCGCAATAGCGCTCCAGAAGGCTGCGGCGCGTTTTCGCCGCCGCGGCCGGGTCGACGTCGAACTTGATCGACAGCTCCGGATAGAGCGTCTGCAGCGGCGAATGCATGAGGTCGCCGGAGAACACGGCGTCGTCCTTGCCGCGGCCCATCGTGATGGCGATATGGCCGGGCGTATGTCCCGGCGTCGGTAGGATGCGGACGTGATCGCCGATCTGGTGATCGTTGCCGACCAGCTCGTGGCGCCTGGCCTCGACCACCGGCAGCACGCTGTCGGCGAAGGGCGGAATCTCCGCCTTTGCATTCTCCGCGAACCAGTGGTCGTATTCCTGCTTCGCAAAGAGATAGCGCGCCTTGGGGAAGGTCGGCACCCAGCGGCCGTTCTCCAATCGCGTGTTCCAGCCGACGTGATCGACATGCAGATGCGTGCACATCACGAAATCGATGTCGTCGACCGCAAACCCGGCTGCGTTGAGTCCGGGCAAGTACGTGTCGTCGGTCTTCATGTTCCATTTCGGCCGCTGCGGGCGCGGCTTGTCGTTGCCGATGCAGCTGTCGATCAGGATGGTGTGGTGCGGTGTCTTCACCACATAGGACTGGAAGCACAGGAGCAGTACGTCCTGCTCGTCCAGCGCCTTGACCTGCCGCATCCATGCCCGGTTCTCGGCCAGCACCTCGGCCGTCAATCCCGGCAGCATTTCCAGTGCCGGGACGAACGAGGTTTCCTGCTCGATGACGCGATGGATGGTGAGATCGCCGACCGCATATTTCAGGCTCATGCTCGCTTCCCCAGTGATCAGTGCGCGTCGCGCACGGATGGAATGACGATGTTGGTGAGAATGTCGATCGCGGCCAGACCCTCTTTGGGCTGGCCGTATTGCGCGGCGGTCGTCATAATGACGAGATCAAGCTCGGGCACGATGAAGATGCGCTGGCCGCCCCAGCCGAAGGCAGCAACCCATTTGATTTCCTTGTCGCCGGCGAGCGAGCGGCCCATCCACCATTGATAGCCGTAGAACATCGTGCTGCCGAAATAGCCGATCGCCTGGAAGCGCGGCGTGATCGATTGTGCGATCCAGTCGGCCGAGACGATCTGCCGGCCGTTCCACTGGCCGCGATTGAGCACGAGCTGGCCGATCTTCGCCGCATCGCGCGGCCGCAAGCGAAGGCCCGCGGCCGCTGCGATCTTGCCGTTCTTATAGGCTTTCCACTCGAAATCGCTGATCCCGAGCGGCTGGAACAGCACCTCACGAGCAAATGCCTCCAGCGGCTTGCCCGAGACGCGTTCGAGGATGTTGCCGAGCAGTTCAGTCCCGCCGCCATTATAAGTCCACAGCACGTCGGGCGGCGCAGCGACTGGCTTTGCGAGCACATAGCCGATCGGATCGGCCTCAAAGGTGAGATGCGGCTCGTCGTTTTTCGGATCGGTCCAGGACCGTGCCTCGTCCCATTCAATGCCGGAGGACATCGTTAGCAGATGGCGCAGCGTGATGGCCTCCCAGCCCGCCTGCTTCGCCGCCTGATGGTCGGGGAAGAATTTGAGCACGGGCTCGTCGACGCCTTCGATCAGCTTGCGATCGATCGCGATGCCGACGAGCAGCGAAGCGACACTCTTCGATGCCGAACGCATGTCATGCTTCGTCGTCGCGGTGAATTCGTGCTGGCCGTCCGGTTGTCCCCAGGGTTGGTCGTAGCCGGGAAAATACTGCTCGAAGACGAGCTTGCCGTGGCGCACGACGACAACCGAATGGACCGAGGTCGCGCGTTGATCGAGCCGTGCGGCGATGCTGCAGAGCCGCATGCCGTCCATGCCAACGCTGTCGGGCGACGCAGTCGTCCACCCGTCGTCGATTGACGAACGCGATCCACAGGCGAGGTTTTGTCGTCCAGTCGCCATGCCGTCGGCCTGCACGGAAGTGGCTGAGACGGTCAACGCGAGCACGAGGCTCGCGCCGAGAATGCTGAGGCGGGGGAAGCGATCGCGCATCGTCCTTCTCCCCGCAGCCTAGTTTACGCCGTAGGCGGCACCGAGATCTTGACCGAGGGGCGCTCCAGCATCTTCTGGTGGAAGGCGTCGAGTTTCGGATAGGCCTTGCGCCAGCCGCAATCGGCGAAGCGGAAGTCGGCATAGCCGAGCACGCAGACGAGGCCGATCTGCGAGATGTCGAACGGGCCGTTCAAAACTTCGGGCATGTTCTCGAAGCGCGCCATGCCGGTCCAGGCCCGGTTCCAGTGGTCGTCCGACCATGCCTGCCATTGCAGGCCCTGCGGCCGCACCATCTTCTCGTAGCGGCACAGCAGCATGGAATCGAGCATGCCGTTGATCAGGGAGTGATTGGTCTTTGCCTTCCAGCGCCGCGGGCCGTAATCGGGGATCAGGCTGCCGCCGGCCATCTCGTTGAGATATTCGACGATCACGTAGGAATCCAGAATGACGTCGCCGTCATTGGTGATCAGCACCGGCAGCTTCTTCAGCGGCGTGATGCGCGAATAATCCTCATTGACCGTGCCCGGCGCGACGGTCGCGGGCGTCAGCTCGATCTTGTCGATCAGCCCGAGCTCGATCGCGGCGATGCGCACCTTGCGGGCGAAGGGCGAGGCGGCGGAGAAGGAGAGTTTCATGGGGAAATAACCTCTATCCAGACAGACGGTCCTCATCCTGAGGAGCGCGCAGCTTGGCGCGCGTCTCGAAGGATGGACAACGGGAGGTGTTCTTGGGTCACCCGGCGCGAACGTCGGGTGACTGTATTCTTGGCGCATCCTTCGAGACGCGCGCGTTGCGCGCTCCTCAGGATGAGGGCGGAGACCTTACGCCGCCACGATCTCCTGGCGCTGCTCGCCGAGGCCTTCGATGCCGAGCGTAACGACATCGCCGACATTGAGGAAGGTCGGCGGCTTCATGCCGAGACCGACGCCGGGCGGGGTGCCGGTGGTGATGATGTCGCCCGGCAACAGCGTCATGAACTGCGAGACGTAGGAGACGCATTTGGCCATGGAGAAGATCATGGTCTGGGTCGAGCCGGTCTGGCGACGCTGGCCGTTGACGTCGAGCCACATCGACAGGTTCTGGACGTCCTTGATCTCGTCCTTGGTGGCGAGCCACGGGCCGACCGGGCCGAAGGTGTCGTGTGACTTGCCCTTGGTCCACTGACCCAGGCGCTCGGTCTGGAAGGCGCGCTCGGAGACGTCGTTGCAGACGCAATAGCCGGCGACGTAGTTCAGCGCATCGGCTTCCGAGACATATTTGGCGCGGGTGCCGATGATGGCGGCGATCTCGACTTCCCAGTCGAGCTTGGTCGAGCCGCGCGGCTTCTCGACCGCGTCGTTCGGGCCGGACAGCGAGGTGTTGGCCTTCATGAAGATGATCGGCTCGGTCGGGATCGCGGCGCCGGTTTCTTTGGCGTGGTCGCTGTAGTTGAGGCCGATGGCGACGAATTTCGAGATGCCGGTGACGGGCGCGCCGAAGCGCGGCTTGCCGGAGACGGCGGGCAGGGAGGCCGGGTCAAGGCTCGCCAGCTTCTTCAGGGATTCCGGCGAATAGGCCTCGCCGGTCAGGTCCTTCACGTGCGCCGACAGGTCGCGCAATTGGCCGGATTTGTCGATCAGGCCGGGCTTTTCCGCACCCTTTTCGCCATAACGAATAAGCTTCATTCTCGTTTCTCCCTGGAGATGGACCGATCGGTTAAATAGCTTCATGGAACAGGGCGGCGGGAAATTCAACCGCTCAAAGTGGGGCGCATTGCAGCCCTTCCTTTGTAGGGTGGGCAAAGGCGCGGAGCGCCGTGCCCACCAATTCTTTTTGATGGCCCGGTATGGTGGGCACGCGGAGCCTGTCATCGGGCGCGCATTCGCGCGACCCGGTGGCTTTGCCCACCCTACGATTGCAGCGCCACAAATTTGAACGCATCCCCGTCCCGCTTGATGTGCCCGGCCGAGAAATGGCCGCCGATCACCAGCGTCGGGGTATCGGCAAAGCGCGAGAACACCTTGTGCCGGGTTTCCGCCGACTGGGCGGTATCGGTGTCGACGACCGAGCACCAGTCGAGATGCGCCATCTGGCAGGGGTGATGGGCGACGTCGCCGCTGAGCAACCCTTGTTCGCCGCCGGACTCGATCAGGACGCTCATATGCCCGGGGCTGTGGCCGGGGGTCGGGATCACGCTGATCTCCTCGCAGAGCCGGTGATCGCTCGGGATCAACTCGGCCAGGCCCGCATCGACGACCGGCTTCACGGAATCCTTGAACACCGCGACCTTGTCCGGCTCGGCCGTATAGTCGCGCCAATATTCGTACTCGGTCTTGCCGAACAGGTAGCGCGCCCTGGGGAAAGTCGGCACCCATTTGCCATCGACGAGCCTCGTATTCCAGCCGACATGATCGACATGAAGATGCGTGCACAGCACGGTGTCGATGCTGTCAGGGGGAAAGCCCGCTGCCGTCATCGTCTCCAGAAACGGCGTGCTGCGGTTATTCCAGACCGGGACACCGCGACCCTGCTTGTCGTTGCCAAGGCCGGTGTCGACCACGATGCGGCGCGTCGGCATCTCCACCACCAGCGAGTGGATCGACATTTTCAGCCGGCCCTCCTCGGTGGCGAAATGCGGGATCAGCCAGGGCAGCTTCTGGATCTCGTCATTGGTCGCGGCCGGCAGGATGAAGCGGGTCGAGCCGACCGTCTCCATTTCCACGATCTTGGTGATTTTGACCTTGCCCACGGTCCACGGCATGCGGCGATCCCAATTTTCTTGCTTTCGCGAAAGATGCGGCCTTCCGCCGTCGAACGCAATGGATCATCTGTCGCGATGTTGCGTTATCGGGGGAACCCCGAGACAGCCAGAGAGAGCGACGATGCCAGAGCTTGCCATTTCCGCCGAGAAGGTCGCCTTCATCATCGAGAAGGCCCGCGAATTCGACGTCAAGGAGGCGGCGTCCGACCCTGACTCGGGCTCCAATCCCTCTGATGATGACGAGATCGACGTGCTCGAGGACACCAATTCCGACCCGGTCGCAGCCGAGCTCTCCGGTTTCATCCGCGCGCTGAACGAGGACGAGCAGCTCGACCTCGTCACGATGATGTGGCTCGGCCGCGGCGACGGCGAAGTGGAGGAGTGGGACGATCTGCGTGCCCGCGCCGCCGAGGCGCGCGGTGAATACAAGAACCCGCGTCGTGAAACGGTGCAATATCTGCTGGGCGAGCCGATGCTGGGCGATCTGCTCGCCGATGGCATGGACGAACTCGGCATCGACTGGACCGACGAGCGGACCACGCCGGTATCCTAAGTCGTCATCGCGCGCAGTCGACGATCACGGTGCCGAGCTTGTCACCCTTCTCGACCGCGAGATGCGCCTGCGCGGTATCCGATAGCGCGAACTGCGCCGCGACGTTGTGAATGCGCGGCCCTGCCGCCAGCCATTTCGTGATGTCGGCCTGCGCCGCCGCGAGCAGCGCCGGCGGCAGCGCGAACAGCACCAGCGTCCGGAGCGTGATGCACTTCTCCATCAGTTCGCGCATCGGCACCGTGGGTGTGCGGTTGCCGTTGGTGGCGTAGACGGCGATCGTCGAATTGAGCGCCATCAGCTTCAACGTGGTCGCGATGTTGCCGCCGAAATCGACATCGACCACGCGATCGACACCACGTCCGCCGGTGAACGCCATCGCCTTGGCAACGACGTCCTCGTCCCTGTAATTGACCACGAGATCGGCGCCCGCGCGCCGGGCCTGCTCGCCCTTCATCGCCGAGCTGACGGTCGCGATCACCTGCGCGCCGCCCCATTTGGCGAGCTGCACGGCATAATGGCCAACCGCGCCGGCGCCGCCGGTGACAAGCACGGTCTTGCCGACGATCGGCCCGTCCGCAAACAGGCTGCACCACGCGGTCATCGCGGGAATGCCGAGCGTTGCACCTTCCGCAAAGGAAAGATGATCCGGCAGCGGCGTCACCAGCTGCTCGGCGAGCGCGATATATTCGGCCGCCGTGCCGAAGGCGCGGCCGTTGCGCTGGCCGTTGAACAGCCAGACCCGGTCGCCGACCTTGAAGCGCGTTACGCCGTCGCCGATCTGGTCGACAAAACCCGCGCCGTCGCTGTTCGGGATGACGCGCGAAAATTCCATCGCGCGATAGCTGCCGCCGCGCCGGCCGACATCGGCCGGATTGACGCCGGAGGCTTCCAGGCGAATGCGAACTTCGCCTGGGCCAGCGACCGGCGTCGCCATCTCACCATAGGTGAGGACATCCGCCGCCGGTCCTGTTTGCTCGTACCAGACTGCTCTCACAGCGTTCCGGGGAAGGCGCCGCCGTCGAGCAAGATGTTCTGGCCCGTGATGAAGCCGGCCTTGGCGCCGCAGAGGAAGGCGCAGGCATAGCCGAACTCGTCGGGCTGGCCGAAGCGGCCGGCGGGGTTGAGCTTGGCGCGCTCGGCCAGGATCTGCTCCGGCGTCGTGCCGCGCTTGTCGGCCTCGGCCTTTGCGGTGCCGGTCAGGCGGTCGGTCTCGAACGGACCCGGCAACAGGCCGTTGATGGTGACATTATTGATCACGGTCTTGCGCGACAGGCCGGCGATGAAGCCGGTCAGGCCGGCGCGCGCGCCGTTGGAGAGGCCGAGGATGTCGATCGGCGCCTTCACCGCCGCCGAGGTGATGTTGACGATGCGGCCGAACTTGCGCGCCATCATGCCGTCGACGGTCGACTTGATCAGCTCGATCGGCGTGAGCATGTTGGCGTCGATCGCCTTGATCCAGTCGTCGCGGGTCCAGTTGCGGAAATCGCCGGGCGGCGGGCCGCCGGCATTGTTGATCAAGATGTCCGGCTCGGGGCAGGCCTTCAGCACGGCCTCGCGGCCCGCAGGCGTCGTGATGTCGCCGACGATCTCGGTGACCTTCACGCCAGGATAGGCCTTGCGGATGTCGTCGGCCGTCTTCTTCAGGGCTTCGGCGCCCCGCGCGGTCAGCGTGACGTCAACGCCGGCTTCCGCCAGCGAGATGGCGCAGGCGCGGCCGAGGCCCTTGCTGGATGCGCAGACGATGGCGCGGCGACCTTTGATCCCAAGATCCACTGTTTCACTCCCGTAATGTCAGGCAGGTTTTAGACAGGCCGCACTCTAGCCAATCGTGGCGCCGCTGATAAGGGAGGGGGCCGCGTCAAAATGCATGGCGCGGTCGCGCGGCGATGCAAATGTGCGGGCATGATCCGGAAAAGTGTGCAGCGGTCTTCCGAAAAGATCATGCCCAGACAATAAGCTAGATACGCCGTTCCTGCTTGAGGCGGTCGATCGCGGCCGCGGCCTCCGGCGGCAATGTCTTGAAGCCCATCTTGCCGGCCGCCGAGAACAGCGGCCGCAGATGCGAACCGGCGAGGAACGGCGGCTGGCGGTTGGCCGGCACGATCTGGTCGAACACCAGCACCAGCGTGGTGGCGACGAGGCCGACCCTGACGGCGCCGAGTGCGGCGCCGGCGAGCCGGTCGCCGATCCCGGCTTCGCGTATCGTGTCGTTCAGCGCGAGGCGGCCGATATAACCAAGGAGCATGCCGACGACCACGAAGATGCCGAAGAACCAGATCCAGTTTTGCAGCAGTGGCGCGTTCGGATTGGTCGCGACCTGCGGCACGATCAACGGCATCAGCGCGACGGCGATGGGAGCGGCCAGGAGATAGGCGAGAATGGTCATGGCGCTGCCGAGCAGGCCGGTCCTGAAACCGAAGCCGATCGCGACGACGAGTGCCGCATAGAGCGCGAGATCGAAACTGTTCATGAGCGTCAGGCCTGCCTCGATGGAACGAATGAACGCCGGACCGATCATTCCGGTTTCAGATCGTTAAAATCGTCTGTATTGGTGGCTCCAAAGCTCAGGGAAAACACTCAAGGCAAGCGTCATGTCAGACTTATTCGACGTCAGTCAAGAAACCATCCTAGTGACGGGCGCGAGCCAGGGGCTGGGGCGGCAATTTGCCCGGGTTCTGGCGGACCATGGCGCGGCCGTCGCGCTCGCCGCGCGGCAGGCCGACAAGCTGAAGAGCCTGGAGGAGGAGATCCGCGGCAAGGGCGGCCGCGCTGCCGCGGTCGCGCTCGACGTCACTGACATGTCATCGATCGCCAAGGCCGTGGATGCCACGGAAGCCGCGCTCGGTCCGATCACGGTGCTGATCAACAATGCCGGCATCGCCATCGAGAAGCTCGCGACCGAGCAGACCGAAGCCGATTGGGACGCCGTGATCGGCGCCAATCTGAAAGGCGCTTATTTCCTCGCGACCGAAGTCGCGCGCCGCATGATCGCGCGCAAGCAGGAAGGCAACATCGTCAACATCGCTTCCGTGCTCGGCACCGGCGTGCTGAAAGCGGTGTCGCCCTATGCGATCTCCAAGGCCGGTATCCTCCAGGCGACCAGGGCGATGGCGCTGGAGCTCGCAGGCCAGAACATCCGCATCAACGCGCTGGCGCCAGGCTATATCGATACCGAAATGAATCACGCCTTCTGGTCGACGCCCGCGGGCGAGCGATTGGCCAAACGCATCCCGCAGCGCCGCGTCGGCGCCGAGTCCGATCTCGATGGCGCGATCCTGCTGCTGGCGTCACGGGCGTCGCGGTACATGACGGGGAGTGTCATCACTGTCGATGGTGGTTTCCTGCTGAATTGAGCCCGACTTCGCCTCTCCCCGCAAGCGGGGAGAGGCCGGAGTTTGCGAGAGCAAATTCCGGGTGAGAGGGAGTCTCCGCGAGTCCAGCTATCACCGTTTTTGCCGAGATAGCCCTTCACCCCAACCCTCTCCCCGTAAGAACGGGGAGAGGGAGAAGAGCTACCGCATTATCTTGTTTCAGCGTTCCTAGCCGAGGGCGTCAGCAGGATAGCCACGATCTCGACGATCAGCAGCCCGCCGGTGATACCGGCAAGGCGCTCGATGCCGGGAATGATGCTGGACGGCGGCCCTGATCCCTGCACCATCGTCATGATGAAGACGACCGCGCCCTGTGTGCCGACATAGCCGATATCGCGCGCGCTCGCCTGGACATGCGCACCGACCCAGACCCCGATGGCAAGCGCGGCAAGCCAGGGCAGGAAGTTTTCGAACGAGGCGATCAGCACCGCCAGGCCGGCGAGGCCGCCGATCAGGCAGCCGAGGATGCGATGCGTGCCACGGGCCGCGATCTTCTCGCGATTCGCAGCATCGTCGTCGGATATTGCCGGCACGGCCATCACGGCCGCGACCGTGATCGCGGCCTGCGAGAAGCTCGGCAATTGCAGCCAGCTCCATGCCAGCGGCACCAGCATCACACCAAGGCCCGCGCGCATTGCGTGCTGGGTCGAGGCCCATTGCGCGCCGAGAAGGTCGGACCAGCCCGGCGCCCGCGCACGTGGCGGCGCATGATCCTCGCGCGGCGACAGCAGGTGCGAGACCAGAATGGCGGCGAGAGTGCCGATCGTCACCTCGGCAGTACGGTTGCAGGCGACTGACAGCGCCGAGGTCGGATCGTCGAGCGTTGCGAGCAGCACCATGTCGGCCGTGACGGCGCCGAGCAGCCAGGCATATCCGTGGCGACTGACTTGCAGGCCGAGCACGCCGATGCTGCTTGCGATGAACAGTGCGAGGCTCAGTGCAACCTGGTCCTCGATCAGCCACGGGCTCAAGAGCAGGCCTGCAGCGGCACCGATCGCCGTACCGACGATGCGCAGGGCGCCGCGACGCAAGGAAGAGGGCGCCGTCACCTGCGTCGAGACGAAGGCACTGATCGCCGCCCACCATGGTGCGTCCACCCGCAGCACAAGCGCCACGATCACGGCCAGCGTGACGGCCAGTGCAACGCGGCTGCAATGATGGCCGCGTGGGCCGGCCAGATCGATCTCCAGCAACTCCCGCCGCAATGCAGAGATCGCTCTCGTCGCGGCCCCGCTCATGGCAGCACGACCACCCTGGCGTCGGCACCCATATAGAGTCTCAGGTCGGGTGGCGGATCGACCAGCGTCAGCGTCACCGGAAAGCGGCGCTTGAGGCGGATCCAGTCAGTGGTCGGCGCCACGTAGTTGAGGAGGCGATTGGGCACGGGTTCGCGGCTGATGCCACGAGCAATGCCGGTCACCTTGGCACGGCGTAGATGCCAGGGATTTGAGTCCAGCGACACCCAGGCCGTGCTGCCGACGGCAAAGCCGCGGATGTAGCTTTCCTTGAAGTTGGCGACGATGCGCCAGGCGCGGGCATCGACGATGCCGATCAGCGGCACATCGGCCTGTGCAGTGTCGCCCACGCGCAGGCTGAGCGACGTCACCGTGCCGCTGGTTGGTGCGACCAGCTTGGTGCGGGCGAGCTGCCATTCTGCGAGCGCCAGCGCCGAATTGGCGCGGGCGTGGCTCGCTTGATGCATGGATAGCGTGGCCTCCGTCGCCGCGACCGACTCCTGTGCAGCGTCGCGTGCCGCATTCGCGCGTCGCAGCGTATCGCTCGCCTGGTCGAGCGCGACGCGGGAGACATCCTGGGCCGAGGCGAGCGTCGTCAGACGCTTTTCGTTTTCGCTCGCAAAATCCGCGGCCGAGCTCGCCGCCGCCAACGCGTCCCGTGCCGATGCGATCCGGTGCTGGTCGGAGGCGATCTGCGCGCGGGCCTCGGCAAGATCGGCACGCCGCTGATCCAGGGCCAACTGGAAAGGTACGGGATCGATGCTCGCAAGCAGGTTGCCCTCGGCCACATCCTGATTGTCGGCGACATCTACGGCAATGATGCGCCCAGTCACCTGAGGCGCGAGCGCGACCAGATCGGACTGAACATAGGCGTCGTCGGTGAAGGCGACGAACGACGATATCACCTCATAGGCAACGAAAAGCGCCAGCGCGATCGCTGCCGCAAGTCCGACTCGTCGTCCACGCGTCATGTCAGGCAAAACTCCGAGGCAGCGGCGCGTATCAACTTCTCCGGGCTAGATGAGCAGTCTATCCCGGCCGGTTGCAGCTCGAAAAGTCCCGTTCGTGCCGCACCGCTAGTTTGTCCGCATCTCCGCCCTGATCATATCCGCCGCCTTCTCCCCGATCATGATGGTCGGCGCGTTGGTGTTGCCACCGATCAGCGTCGGCATGATCGAGGCGTCGACGACGCGCAAGCCCTCGATGCCGTGCATCTTCAGCTTCGGATCGACCACCGACATCGCATCGGTGCCCATCTTGCAGGTGCCGACGGGGTGATAGACGGTGTCGACGCGATTGCGCAGGATGGCGCGGATGTCGTCGTCCGTTCTCACATCCGACGTGAACATGTCCTTCTTCTGCAACGCGCGCAGCGCGGGCGTCTCCATCAGCCGCCGCGTGGTCTTGAAGCCCGCGACCATCGACTCGAGATCTTCCGCCTCGCCCAGAAAGTTCGGATCGATCATCGGTGCAGCGAGCGGATCGGCGCTCTTCAGCCATACGCTGCCGCGGCTCTTCGGTCTGAGCAGGCAGACATGGCACGAGAAGCCCGCCTCTTTGTGCTTCTTGCGGCCGTGGTCGTCGAGCATCGCGATGACGAAGTGCAGCTGGATGTCTGGCACCGCGAGGTCGGGCCTGGTCTTCAGGAAGCCGCCACACTCGGCGAAATTGGTGGTCATCAGGCCGCGTCGCTCCCGGCGATACCGCTGGATGGCGCGGAGCAGGGATGGCAACCGGCCGAGCGATGAATGAACGAAGTGCGGATAGTCGGAGGCGTAGACGAACACGAAATCCGGATGGTCCTGCAGATTGCGCCCGACGCCCGGCAAGTGATGCATGACGCCAATGCCGTGCGCGGCAAGCGCATCGCCATCGCCGACACCCGACAGCATCAGCAGCTGCGGTGACTGGAAGGCGCCGCCGGCGAGGATCACCTCGCGGCGGGCGCGCAGCTGCTTGGTCTGCTTGCCCTGCACATATTCGATGCCGACCGCGCGCCCGCCTTCGAACAGGATTTTCGTGGCCTGCGCCCCCGTCTCGACGCGCAGATTCGCGCGCTTGTCCATGTGGGGATGCAGATAGGCGCGTGCCGCGCTCCAGCGCTCGCCATGGTGCTGCGTCACCTGGTAGCTGCCGAGCCCTTCATGGTCCTCGGCGTTGAAGTCCTCGCGGACGCGGAACTGCGCCTCGCGCGCGGCCTGGTGGAAGACGTCATGGATCGGATTGTCCGAGCGCAGTCTGTTGACATGCAGCGGGCCGCCCTTGCCATGATACTCGCCGTCGAAATCGGAATTGTTTTCCGAACGCTTGAAATAGGGCAGCACGTCGGCATACGACCAGCCGGCATTGCCGAGCGAGGCCCAGTGGTCGTAGTCCGATTTGTGGCCGCGGATGTAGACCATGGCGTTGATCGCCGAGGAGCCGCCGAGGCCCTTGCCGCGCGGTTGATAGCCGATGCGGCCGTTCAATCCCTTCTGCGGCACGGTATCGAAAGCCCAGTTGGCCGCGCTGTATGGCAAAGCGAGCCCGAATGGCGTGGTGATCCGCCAATTGTCGTTCCGCCCGCCGGCGTCGAGCAGCGCCACGGATGTCGCCGCATCCTCCGACAGCCGCCCCGCCATCGCGCAGCCGCCGGAGCCCGCGCCCACGACGACGAAGTCGAATGTGTCAGTCACTGATGTTTCCCCCTGCATTGTTCTTTGTTGTTGCGTCTCCGTTCCTCATCCTGAGGAGCGCGGAACGCGCGTCTCGAAGGATGAAGGCCCGGTCTGTGGCCTCGCCCTTCGAGACGCGCGTCGCTGGCGCGCTCCTCAGGGTGAGGATTGGATTTTTGCATTGCCTTTACGCTCGCAATGACGGTGTTGACGCAAGCTACGACATGAACCGCATCAACTTCTCCAGCCGCGCGATCTTGCCGCCGTAGGGCGGATAGAGGTCGGCGAGGCGGTTGAACTTGGAGCGATAAAACACCGGCTTCAGTTTGCTGAACGTGCGAAAGCCCCAATCGCCGTGATAGGCGCCGGTGCCGGATGCGCCGACGCCGCCCATCGGCTGGTTGGCTTGCGCGAAGTGGAACAGGCAGTCGTTGACGGTGACGCCGCCGGAGATCGTGCGTGACAGCACCTCGTCGCGGGCGGCGCGATCCTTTCCGAACCAGTAGAGCGCGAGCGGCCGGTCGCGGGCATTGACGAAAGCGATCGCCTCCGCCGGATCGCGATAGCCCAGCACCGGCAGAATGGGGCCGAAAATCTCCTCCTGCATCGCCGCCATCGCCTCGGTCGCGCCGACGATCAGTGTCGGCGGGAATTTGCGGTGTGCTTTCCAGTTCGGATCGTCTGCTCTCGCCGGTTGCAGGATCTTTGCGCCGCGCTGGGCGGCGTCCGCGACGAGATTTTCCAGCCGCGCATAGTGCCGGTCGGAGATGACGGAGGTGTAGTCCTTGTTGGCCGGATCGGTGCCGAACATGCGCCGCATCTGCGCGCGTACTTTTTCGGCGAAGGCCTGCAACGAGCGCTCGGGCACCAGCACATAGTCCGGCGCGATGCAGGTCTGCCCGGCATTGAGCAGCTTTCCGTAGGCGATGCGCTCGGCCGCCTCCTCGAGAGCGGCGGAGGCGTCGATGATCGCCGGCGACTTGCCGCCGAGCTCGAGCGTTACGGGCGTGAGATTGCGCCCGGCGGCCTCCGCGACCAGCCGGCCGACCCGGGTCGAGCCGGTGAAGACGAGATGGTCGAAGGGGAGGTGTGCGAAGGCTTTTGCGATTTCGTCCTCGACGCCTGTCACCAGTAGCTCGGTGGCATCGAATTTCGCGGCCACCGTCTCCTTCAGCAGCACTGAGAAGTGCGGCGAGAGTTCGCTTGGCTTGATGATGACCCGGTTGCCTGCGGCGATCGCGCCGATCGCGGGCGCAAGCGTGAGCTGGAGCGGATAATTCCAGGGCGCGATGATGCCGACGACGCCGAGCGGCTGCGGGATCAGGCGGTTGCGCGCGGGCAGGAATTGCAGCGCGGTGGCCACGCGCTGCGGCGCCATCCAGCTCTTCAGGTGCTTGGTCGCATGCCGGATCTCGGAGAACACCAGCATCGTCTCGGCGATGGTGGTCTCGACGGCCGAGCGGTGGCCGAAATCGGCCGAGATCGCCTGCCGGAAGCGTTCCTCGTTGTCAGCGACGACAGTGCGCAGCCGCGCCAGCCGGTCGAGCCGCTCGGCCAGGTCAGGTGCAGGCTCGGCCCGCGCCCGCGCGACCATGGCGTGGAAGGCCTCGTAGAGGGCCCGAAGCGGGGCGCCCGCCGGGGACTTATCCAGGGGCTGGTCCATGGCGTTCCTCCTGAAAATGGCGTTGGCCCCCCACGTTTTGTTGCCGCAAGCTGGCCCTTTGTGGAACTTCTGGCAAGAGCGCACCAAACGGGCCGGAAATCGGCCCAACTCACTGTCATAAAGTCGAAAAAAACGTCCCCACGGCCCTTTCCAAAGGCAGCCCGGGTTGGTACATACGCCTCGCACCCGAGGGGCTTTGCCCCGGGGTTGCCTTCCAAGGAAGCCTTTGGGACGGACGAAGCAAGCCACGCGAACAGCGCCGGCCACTTCATCCACCGTCCCCGGCATCTTGGCCTAGGCAAAGCGACGGTTTAACGCGGGGTGGAGCAGCCCGGTAGCTCGTCAGGCTCATAACCTGAAGGTCATAGGTTCAAATCCTATCCCCGCAACCAAGTTCGGACTTTTACCGGTTCCGATACGAAAATGGCCCGCGTCACGCGGGCCATTTTTGTTTGGTGGGGCGGGCACCTACCGTCTCAGGTCACGACGAGCCCCTCGGGCAGTGCGGCCTTCCTCAGATAGGTAAGCGAACCACGCCGAACTTCGCCGGTTGGGCGGGGCGTCGCGGCAATTGCGATCTCTATTCACCACTCAATTGAGTGCGCCATCACCAGAATTCTCATCAGTGCCTTCCAAGGGACCGGCCGCGAACGGAATGAGCAACAGTCCGAGCAGCGCCACGCAAGCGAGGAGGGCCCAGGCTTCGTTGGCGCTGAGCGCGAACGCGGCCTTTTCGACCATGGGACGCAGATAGGCTTCAACCGTGGCATCGGAGACCTGCGGAGGGCGGTGGGTAAACAGCGTGAGGTCAAGCCCGATTGCCTGAGCCGCAGTCACATCGCCCGCAATCAGGCGCTCGCGCAAAGCGTCGGCGTGCCCGCCGGTGCGCCCGTAAAGGATCGTATCGATCAGCGCGATGCCGATTGCGCCCCCGAGGTTTCGCATCAGGTTAAACAGGCCGCTTGCGTCGGGTACCCGTGATGCGGTCAGCGAACCCAACGCCAGCCGGGTCGGAGGCAGCAGGCAAAACATGATCGCAACGCCGCGCAAGACTTGCGGCCAGAACATTTCTTGGAAGTCGGCGACACGGCTCTCGAATGCACTGCAACCCAGCCCGATCGCGAACAGACCAAACCCCGCCGCCGACAACCAGCGGGGATCAAACCTGCTTTCCAGCAGGCCCGCAATCGGCGCGGTGGCAAGCTGCGCAACGCCGGTGACGAGCATGATCGTGCCGATTTCAAATGCGTCATGATGTCGAACATAGGCGAGGAAGACCGGCATGAGATAGACCGAGCCGAACAATCCAACTCCGAGGAAGAAGCTCAATGCGCAACCGATCGCAAACGAGCGCGATCTAAATGTCGACAGTTCGACCACTGGATGCGCGGCCCTGAGTGTTCGGATGGCGAAGACGGTTGCCGCGGCAGCACTCAAGACGATCAGGATGGAGCAGAATGGAGAAAGCCACCCGCGTTGCGGGCCTTCCTTCAGACCGATCTCCAGGCATGCAAGCGAAACCGCAAGAAGTCCGAGAGACGGCACGTCGAGTGTAGCCAGATCAGAAAGCCGGGGTCGTTCGCGCGGCAGCAGCATTGGCGTGGCGAGTGCGGCGACCACCCCGGGAGCGACATTGATCAGAAACAGCCAATGCCAGGACCAGGTGTCGGTGATCCAGCCACCGACCACCGGCCCGACCGTGGGCGCCAGCACGGCCATAATGCCGGCCATGGTGGTGGCAACGGGATGCAAACGGATCGGAAACAGCAGAAAGACAGCGGAAAAAACCGCCGGAATCAGTACGCCGCCAGCGAAACCCTGAAGCACGCGGAAGCTGACAAGCGTCGTAAAACTGCTGCTGAACGCGCAGCCGATGGAGGCAAGGGTAAAGAGGCTGATCGCAATAACGAACAGCCATCGCAGCGTCAGAACGCGCGTAAGCCACCCGGTCAGTGGAATGGCGATGATCTCGGCGATCAGATACGCGGTTTGAATCCAGCTCATCGCCTCTCGCGATATGGCGAGTGTACTCTGGATCGTGGGTAGCGAAGTGGCGACGACCTGAATGTCGAGGATCGCCATGAACATGCCGAGGCACATCAGGACGAAGCCAAGCCACGTAGCTGCACTCGGCTCGGTAACCCGTTCAGTCATTATGCGCTACGTACAATGTCTCACGGGATGCGGCGAGGGCGAGGTTTTCGGCCCGTATGCGGATCGCGAGAACCGCGGCGTTGAGGATGGTGAAGACGATGGCCAGCAGCGGCAGACCCAGAACCAAAGGGAGCACGGCAATCTCGCCGGCAACCACGGCATAGTTGGGATGCGACAGAAATCGATAGGGTCCCGCTGACACGAGCGGCTGTTCGGGCAGAACAATAATCCGCGTCGTCCATCGTGAGCCGAGCGTCCAGATGACCCAGAAGCGAAGGCACTGAAGGATAAGATAGCCGGCCAGGGCAACGACATTCACCGGTTGGTCGCGGCCGAACACCCACAGCGACAACAGCCAGGCGGCATGAACCGTGATGATCAACGGATAATGCCGGGGTGCCACCTCGACGGCGCCGCGGGCCAGGAGCTTTCGAGTGTTAGCGCGCGAAATCACGAGCTCGCCGACGCGCTGCAGCGTGATGGCGCCGAGAATGAGTTCAGCAAACGTCACGCAGTGTGCCGTAGCGTGACACAGCTCGCGGTGAAGCCGGGTCCGAGCGCCGTCAACAGTGAGCGCGCCGGCAGCCCTTTCGCGCGAGCCTGCTCAAGCACGAACAATACTGTGGGTGACGACATGTTACCAAAGTCGGCGATAATCTGTCGTTCATGGGAAAGCGTTCCTTGGTCGAGCGCGAGCGCGCCTTCCAATGCACAGATCACCTTCGCGCCGCCGGGATGGCAGATGAACCGGTCAATGTCTTCCACTGAAAGACGCATTCTGGAAAGAATTTCGGTCACGGCGGAGTTGAAATGCCTCGTGACGAAGTCAGGTATGGTGCGGCGAAAGATGACGCCGAATCCTTCCGGATCGACACTCCATCCCATGATGCCAAGCGTATCCGGCCAAAGGTGTTCGCCGGCAGCCTCGATCTGCGTCGCACCGCCATCGCCCGCGCGCAACACGATTGCAGCAGCACCGTCGCCAAACAGGCTGACGGCGACGATGTTGGCCTTCGTAAGTTCGTCCAGGCGAAGTGCGAGTGAGCAGAGCTCGATCGTGACCAGTAGCACGTTGGTGCCAGGGCGGGCTTGGGCGAGGCGCGACGCAATCGATAGACCCGAAACCCCGCCCGCACAGCCAAGACCAAACACCGGTACACGCATCGTGTCGGACCGGAAGCCCATCCGGCGAGCAACGCGCGCCTCGAGACTTGGTGTCGCGATTCCCGTGGAAGAGACGGTCACGACAGTGTCGACCTCGCCGCCGGCAAGTTGCGCGCTCGCCAGCGCCTTCTCGGCGACATCGACAAATAGCGCTTCAGCTCCCTCGAGAAAGGCCTCGGTGCGTTCGGGCCAGCCTCGTCGTTCGAGATACCAGTCGAACGGCTTGACGCCGTGACGCTTGACTATGCCGGTATTCGAGAAAATGCTTGAGAACCGTTCGAATTCGGGAAAGCGGGCGCCGAAGACATCCCATGCCGCCGTCAGCACGTCCTCTTGCAAAAACACGTGGGGAGGCACCGACGTCGCCAGGGAGACCAGCGCAGCCGGGGGCATCGGGGATCCTGGTGTTGCTGTCATCAGCATAAGAAACATCGGCGCGGTGCAAATATTTCGACGCTTGTAAGAAATGATCTAGCCGGACATGTCACTAAAACTTGAATAGCGTTACGACTTCCCAGGTTTGGATTCGACATGCAGAGGTTGTCGCTTCCGCCCAGCGAGGCATTCGAGCGCCGTCAGAATCTGACCATGATCCATCAAACCGTTGCCAACGCGATCGTTGACGCCGTCGCGCACTCCATGAAGCGAGCTATCCGATGACCGAGATCGACCTTGTCAACGTGTTCACCCACACGGGGCGCGGCGGCAACCCCTGTCCAATTGTCATCGATGCATCGAACCTGACTGCTGCGGGGATGCAGTCGGTGGCCCGGCACTTCGGGCATGAGTCGGGCTTCGTCCTGCCGGCGCCGGGACTCGACTCTGACTACGTCTTCCGGTTCTGGGTTCCGCGACACGAGATGGAAATGTGCGGTCACGCGACCATCGGCGCGCTCTGGGTCCTCGCGACCAAGGGGCGCCTGCCGGGCGAACAGGTCCGCATCGAGACACGCAGCGGATCGGTGACGGGCTATGTCGATCGTGTGGACTCGGGCGAACCGTCCGTCGAGATCAGCCAGCCTGTCGGCAAGGTCGTCGATCTCTCGCGTGCCGAAGAGGAGGACGTTCTGTCGACGCTCAAGCTGTCGCGCCGCGATCTGCTTGATATGCCGGTGCAGAACGCCGTCACGTCGCGCGTGAAGACGCTCATCCCGATCAAGGGCGTCCGCGAGCTCAATGAGCTGGTGCCGGACCCGGCGCAGATCGAGGCGTGCTGCGGGCGGATCGGGTCCACCGGACTTTACCCCTACGCCATCGAACATCAGGGCGAACGGCGCTTCGAGGCGCGACAGTTTCCGAAGTCATCAGGCTACCCGGAAGATGCTGCCACCGGCATTGCCGCCGCGGCGCTCGCGTTCGGACTGCTCAAGAACGGCCTGGTCGAGCGCAACAGCGCGCGGATCACCATCATGCAGGGCCGGGCGATGGGGTCGTTGTCCGAGATCCGGGTGCGGCTCGGCTTCGCTGACAGCCGGCCCGTAGGTTGCCTGCTTGGAGGCTCCGTCACGCGCGCGGAGCAACATGTCTTGCAGCCCTAGCAGGTCGGCTTAGAGACGGCGCGCTAGACCTGGGCCTTCGGCGCTGTAGCCAGAAAATCGATCATGGCGCGAACGCCGGGCAACGCGCTGCGCCGAGACGGAAGCTCGAGCCATTTTTGTTTTGGGACACGCCCGGTGGCAACATCAGCCGATACCTTGCGCGCTCCACAAATCTGTCGTGCGCGAATGCCCTCAGTCTGGAAAGCTCAGGATCATTTTCAGCAGTTTCGGAAACCGCGCGTTGATGTCCTCTTCGCGCAAAACGTTGCGGTGCTGGACGCCTTGCTTTGACGTCCGGATTAGGCCGGCCTCCCGCAGGATCCGAAAATGGTTCGACAGGGTCGACTTCGCCATGTCGGGGCAAGGCGCCGCCTCGGTGCACGACATGCAATCGTTTTGCGCGGCCAGGCTTTTGACGATGCGCAGCCGCATCGGATCCGCGAGAGCTCCAAGCACCCCGGCGAGTGTAATCTCGTCCTGCGATGGGTGAACGAACTGCACCATGTCCAAAATATAGCACGTCCCTTGAACTCATTCAATAGTTCACTAGTATTGAACTATTGAATATCGGCATCCCGCCGAACAACGGAAGACATGCGATGACCAAGAGACTCGAAGGCAAAGTTGCGCTCGTGACCGGCGCATCCAAAGGCATTGGTGCCGAAATCTCCGCCCGGCTTGCGGCCGAGGGTGCGGCGGTTGCCGTCAACTACAGCGCCAGCAAAGAGGCCGCCGACCGCGTGGTCGCCGCCATCATCGCCAAGGGTGGCAAAGCCGTCGCCGTCCACGGCAACCTGGCCGATGCCAAAAACGTGAAGAGCGTCGTCGCCGAGACCGTGAAGGCGTTCGGTGCGATCGACATCCTCGTCAACAACGCGGGCATCTACGAGTTCGCGGCGCTCGAGGCCATCACGCCTGAGCATTTCCACAAGCATTTCGACCTCAATGTGCTCGGGCTTCTCTTGATTTCGGGGGAAGCGGTGCAGCACTTCAATCCCAACGGGGGCAGCATCATCAACATCAGCTCCGGCGTATCGACCATCGCGCCGGCGAATACCGCCGTCTACACCGCGACGAAGGCATCGGTGGATGCGATCTCCTCCGTGCTGTCGAAGGAGCTTGCGCCGCGCAAGATCCGCGTCAACGCCGTCAATCCGGGCATGATCGCCACCGAAGGCGTCGTGTCCGCCGGCCTGCACGAGGGCGACATGCGCAACTGGATCGAATCCACCACCCCGCTCGGCCGCATCGGCAAGGTTGAGGAGATCGCTGCCGCGGTGGCCTTCTTCGCTTCGGACGAAGCCTCCTACGTCACGGGCGAGACACTTCACGTCACCGGCGGCCTTCGCTGACGCGCGACGTGCCCTGGCGGCCCGAAATTGCTGAACGGCGTCGTCCCAGCATGGTCGCGGTAGTGTATCCCGCCGCCACGTTCGGACTTCACCGGTCCCGATGAGAAAATGGCTCGCATCAAGCGAGCCATTTTTATTCTGCGGGTGAGAGTCCTGATGTCACCGCGAGCCTCGCAGTGAGGCAGCGGCACCGTCGGATCCGAACTTTACGGCTTGTCGTCGGCCTCTTCGCTTTCCGAAAGCGCGCGATAGCGCACGAGATCGGGATCACAATCCATGTAGAGCCCAATGAAGCCCCGATAGCCGAAGTCGTCGCGGAGAAGCACGAGCAGCCGGTCCAGATCCTTGTAGGTACGATCTTCCTTGTCGCCCCAGGTTCGCAGCGGCAGGAATTCGCGTCGCCAGCTCGGCCGAACATAGGCCAGGTGTTCGGCCATACCCTCAATCGTCTTGGTGATGATGAGGACATTGCGCAGGTGCCCGCCATTTTGCAGCTCCTGCTTGATTTCCCCTTCCTGTAACCCTTTCGCCAAGGGTTGCTCCCGCAAATTGATCGCCCAAGGGGCGAAGACCACAACGGGGGCAGACTTCCTTGCGCCGACCAATCCGCAGTCGCTTTCTGACCTGCGGTCCGGAAGATTCGGAGCGAGTCGAACTGCTCCATGGCGAAAGCTGCCTCCGATCCCGTGTCTATCAGCGAAAGGGGTTGCCTTGCGAGCCGACAATGAGGTGATGCACACAGCAAGCGCTTCGATCGCTGCTGCGTTCACACGTCGGCGTGCCGACGTTCTCCCGGCGATGCGATTGAAAAATCGATGTAACATCAGCTACATCGATAGGGTTGCGAACGCGACGAGATGCTCAAGGCTCGCGGTCGACCCCGATGCATCTTCCTCTAGGCCACTCCGCCGCCCGGCTCTTGCAGGTGGCGGAAGGCGGCGGGCACGTTGACGGAGTTGTGCGCCCAATCGAACAGGCTGTACTCACCGTAGTGCGCCATTGCGACCGCCTCGAGCGTGGCCTCGATCGATCGGCCTTCTGCGATCGCCGTGCGCACGGCGCTGTCGAGCTCGCGAAGATAGCGAAGCGGGAATTCGATGTCCGCGGGACGCATCGGCCGGCCGTGGCCGGGAATGATGGTCGCGTCTTCCGGCAGGAAGTCGCGCACGCGGGCAAGGGTCGTCATCGTCTCCTTGTGCCGCCCTTCGAGGAGCCACGGAAGCGCCGGAGACGGTGCTTGGATCATGTTACCGACCCAAAGCACCTTCGCGTCTGGCGTCCATATGACCAAATCGCCTGGCGTCTGCGCGAACCCAAAGTGGCGGACCTCGACGATGCGGCGGCCAAGATCGACGCTAATCATGTCGGGGACGGTGATGTCAGCGGCGCGTGCCTGCACGCGTTCAATGCCCTTCCCCTTGCCCATGAGGCTGATCATGAAACGGCGATCGTCCTCGAAGCTTTCTTCCATGTAGCGCTTGGTCGCCGGATGCTGAATCACGACAGTACTGTCGGGGAACAGGTAATTCCCGTAGGCATGGTCACCGTGATAGCTGGTGTTGACGAGGAAGCGGATCGGCTTCGACGTCACTTGACGTACGAGCCCGATAAGCTGCGCGGCGAGATCGCCATTCAGCATTGACTCGACGACGAGTACGCTGCGTTCGCCGATCACGAAGCCGGCGGTGGTGGCGACGTGGTCTTTCTCGAACACGTCGTCAGGCATGACCGCGAAAACGCCGGGGGCCAGTTCGTTCGATGTGAGGTTCACCCGAGCCGCATCCCAGGGCGGCGTTGCTTCTTGCTCACCGTCCTGCGTCATCGGATGGGTCCTCCCTGTTTGAATGATGCCAAGCGACCACGCTTTGCGGACGCCGTTACTTCGCTGCTGCGCGGGCGGCCTGTTTGATTGCGTCAGCCACGACGTCCGGGTTGGAGACGGGGACGGCGTGCGAAGCGTTCACCTCGATGACGGTGGAGTGGGCGCGATCGGCTTCGAACTTGTATTCGTCGACCGGAATGGCGCGATCCTGCAGGGGCCTGACTTGCCAGCTCGGCTTGCTCGTCCATGCTGCGGATGTCAGCGGTTCGGTCAGGGCCGCCAGGTTCATGGGGCGTTGGCCGGCGAGCATCAGGGCGGCCACGCTCGCGGGCACGTCGGCGGCAACGTTGCTGTGGAACTTGTCGGGCTGGTAGAGGAGATACGTGCCGCTGGTCCCGTCGGGCAGGGTGTACGTGGTCGGCTCGACGGACGTGGGGAATGTGCTGCCGGGGTACCGTTCGAGCAAATGGGTTGCGGCCTCCCCGACCGCGGGCATGATGGAGGCCGCGTAGACAAGGCCCTTGACCTTGGGGTCGTCCCCGGCCTGCGTGATGACGGCCCCGCCGTAGGAGTGGGCCGCTAGGATCACGGGCCCGTGGATCTTGTCCAACAGGCTGCGCAGGTACGCGGTGTCGATTGCCGGGCCCAGCAGCGGATTGCCGAAGGCGACGACCGGGTAGCCGTCGCGCTGGAGCCTCTCAATCACTCCATTCCAGATCGACGCGTCTTCGAAGGCCCCGTGCACAAGGACGACAGTGGGCTTGGGCGATTCCTGGTTCATCGTGAGTCCTTTTCGGGAGAATTCGGGAGGAGGTCGCTTCGCTGAAGTGTTCGTTAAGTCGCGCCGCCCAAGCTCATCATCTGCCTTGCAGCGAAGAGCCTCGGTAAGACGCTCTATTTCTGGGCGATGACGTGAAGCCGGTGCACCTTGGGAGCTTCGGAAAACAGCTCGCCTGCCTTCGCGAACAGCGCCTTTGCAAGTTCGCCGTTCAAATGCGCGTCTCGTCCAACTTCGTCATTGAACGTGTCGATGATTCCGTAGCGTCCCGGCTCCTCTTCCTTGAGCCCGTACCACGCCGCTATTCCGGCCTCTGCCTTCGCCATCGCGGCGCCCTGCTTCAGGAAAGCTTCGACTTCCGCTTCCTTGCCCCGATTGGCTTTCAACTCGACGAAGAAGGCGAACTTGGCCATGCCATTGATCCTTTCGATTACATCCGACTGTTGGACGTCTCTATGTAAAATGTGTTTTTATAAAAACACACCAAAGAACGCGTGGGATTGGTTCGCTTTGTCGTGACCGAAGCGAATAATATATATGCGTAATTTCAATTACTTGGTTTAGTTATGATCTTCGGTCGCGAGTCGTGATCAAGAATTAATATTGAGATTCATATGCGTTATATCTGAAGTCTTTTTACAAAATCACAGGCGGCCTCGACCATCACGGCCTTGCCGTCTTCACGGGTCGTGCGGTGAGATGAGCGGTGCCGAAACGATGAATGAGGTCGTCGCGGTTACACGCCCGATGACGACTTAGGACCTGCTCGGAGCCTCACCGAGAGGTGGAAGCAAGTGTTGCGCGGCGTGAGGCGATAGCTGCTCGATGGCTGCTCGAAGGTGGGCCGCAGCCTTCGAATGCTCGGGCCCATCGAGCATGCGCAATGCTTCCAGCATGAGCGACAACGCCACCGAGGCATCGGAGATCGCGTCCGTCATGATCGCTCCTTTCGATGCGTGCACGATCTTCAGAGCGTCGGCCCTCGGCATCGACGTCGCGGGACGCGCTCACATCATCAGTTCGGTGTCCTTGATGTCAGCGATGGGGCCGAGGATCGCAGGGTCAAACTCATCCAGAGAGCTGCGGTCCAACAGACGCTTGGGCAGATCGGGGTTCGCCAAGGCCCCGCGGCCTATCGTGACGACATCGGCGCCATCGTCGAGCGCAGCCACCGCCTGCTCGATGTTGTGCAGGCTGCCATTGGCGAAAATCGTCGCTTTGGGGGCGTAGCGCTTGGCGAGGCGCATCAATGACGGGCCGGCCTTGGCGAAAGCGGGCTTCCACGCCTCAAACTCGGTCACATGGACGAAGTCGGCGCCGGCATCGCCGAGGCTGCCGAAGATGATTTCGGCGTCACGCTCCGCACCCGCCCATTTGTGATGATAGTCGTTCACCTTGCCTTGCGAGATGCGGACGCCGACCGGCACCGCGCTTCCGACCTTCGCGCGCACCGCCTTGAAGGTTTCCGCGATTAACCGCACGCGGTTCTCCGTGGTGCCGCCCCAGCGATCGGTTCTGCTGTTGGCGTAGTCGGTCAGGAACTGGTCGAGCAGGTAGCCGTTGGCGCCGTGAATCTCGATGGCGTCGAACCCGGCGATGTGGATCGCTCGCGCGGCCGAGCCCGCGAAGCCAGCAATGGCGTCGGCGATCTGCTCTTCCGTGATGGCTGCCGGCAGCATGTAGCGGTCCTTTCCGTGATAGAATGTCATCTGCTCGCCCTTGGGCTGAATGGCAGACGGCGCCACCGTGCTGTCGCGAAAGCGATTGCCTTGACTGATCGCTCCGGCATGCATCATCTGAGCAATGGCCACCGCTCCGTGCGCCTTGATGCCGTTGACGACCGGCTTCCAGGCCCTGGCCTGCACGTCGTCGGTCATGCCGGGCTGATGGACGTAGCCCTGCGAGAACGCCTGGTCTGTGTAGATGCCTTCGGTGATGACCGTTCCAAACTCGCCTCGCGCGAACCGCTCGTAGTATCGCGTCATGGTTTCGGTGGCCCGTCCGTCCTGGGTCGCCGTGATGCGCGTCATTGGCGCAACAGCAAGACGGTTCTTTGCGGTACGGCCGTTTATATCGATTGGCGTGAAAAGCGCCTTCGCTTCGTTGTCCATAATCTGAATCTCCAGGGCCTTTACCTTCGGGAGTCGCCTCCCTTGCTGAAAATCGATCTAGAGCTTGCCGTGAGCCGACAGAAGTCCGGCTGGAAGCTAAGCACTTTATCAATTATCGTTATAAAATGGATTTCGCAGATGTGGCCCTGTTTCGCAGCATCGTGACCGCCGGTAGCCTGTCCGCTGCGGCGCGAGAGATGGGCACCACGCCAATGTTGGTCAGTCGAAGGCTCGCAGCGCTTGAAGCTGAGCTCGGCGCGCGCCTGTTTCATCGGACCACGCGCTCACTGTCGCTCACCCCTGAGGGCGAGGCCTTCTTGCCTCACGCCGCCGCCCTGATAGCCGCCCGCGATTCAGCATTCGAGTCCGTGGCGTCCGCCGGCTCGGGCCTCTCAGGTGTGCTCAAGGTCACCGCACCGAACGTCATCGGCCATGCGGTCATCGTACCCGTCGTGGCCGGGCTGATCGCGGACAACCCGGCGCTTCGGGTCAATCTTGTCCTGAGCGACGATCGCGTCGACATCGCTTCGATGGGTCTCGACGTTGCGATCCGAGTGGCGCCGATGAAGCCTTCCGACATGATCGCGACAAGGCTCGCCGACAATCCCTACATCCTCTGCGCATCGCCAGCATACATCGCTCGCTTCGGCGAACCGGCAACCTTGGGCGATCTGGTGAGCCACCCCTGCATCAAGCTTCATGCGATGGAGACCTGGCCGTTCGTACGTGGAGGCGAATTGGAGCAGATCCGGATCGCCGGCCCGCTGTCGGCCAGCACAGTCGACGCTGTTCGAGCGGCTTGTCTTGCGGGCGTGGGGGTCGCCATGATGACCTATTGGGATGTGTACGAGCAGATTGAACGCGGAGAGTTGAAGCGTATCGTTCTGGCGGATGCCGCGCCGGTCGAGCTTGGGATATGGGCGGTTTTCCTGACTCGCGCGCAAATGCCCGTCCGGGTAAGAGCGTTCATTGATGCTCTGCGAAAGCGGCTGCTTGCGGGCACACTGCCGTGATCGTCGCGACGTGCCATCGCCGGCGAGCGGGAAAGCTCGCCGGCGACGCGTCGCCCTGGGCAGAATGCAACCTGTTACCGCGTCAGGCGAACCAGATCCTGCCTTAGCAGATAGAAGGAGACTGCGAGCAGCACGACGTCCTTCATCAGGAAGGGCACGTTGCCCGTCATCGCGGGGAAGCCTCCCGCGGCGAGGTCCCAGCCCTCCGGCATGAAGGGAATGATCGTGACGGTCGCGATGAAGGTGCCGGTCGAGCCGAGGGCGCCGAGCACGCCAAGCCGGTGGCTCCAGAAGCCCGCGAGCAGCAGCCCGCCGAAGGTCCATTCGGAGACACCGAGGAAATAGCTGGCGCCGGCATGGCCGAACACGGGATAGAGCCACCAGATCAACGGGCCGTTGCTGATGAACGGGACCAACCGTTCGAATTCGTACGGAAACCACTTCTGGTAACCGAAGAAGAAGAACATGATCACCATCGAGGCGCGGACGACATGGTAGTCGAGATCTTCCGCGAGCAGGCCGGATCCCTGCAGGGCGCGGACGAGAGGATTTTGGGCGGTGTGGGTGTTGGCAAGCGTGGTCATGGTCGTGATCCCTGATGTGAGATGAGCGACGTGGCGGCCGTCGCGTTAGGCGAGCGCCGGGAAGTCGATCTCGGTATCGTTGATGCGGTTGAAGACGTTGGTGAACACGGTGGTGGCAAAGGCGAGGCTGATGTCGACGAGCTGCGCGTCGCTGTAGCCGGCGGCCTTGATCGCGACGAAATCCTTGTGGCTGACGGTGCCGCTGGTGCGCGCAAGCTTGTCGACGAAAGCGACCAGCGCATCACGCTGGGCATCACCGGTGGGCCGGCCATCGCGGATCTGCTTCAGGATCTCCGGCGCCAGCCCGACGAGCTTTGCGAGATGGCTGTGGGCGGCGACACAATAGTCACAGCCGGCGGCTTCGCTGATGACGAGCTTGATGATCTCCTTGTCGGACTTGGTCAGTCCGCCGGAGGCGAGCACGGTGTCGGCAGCGAGCACGGCCTTGAGCGCAGCGGGGCCATGGGCGGCGATGGCCGCAAAGGTGTTCGGCACGCTGCCGATGGCCTTCTTGATCTGGGCATAGACCTGGCCGGAGGGGCCGGCGTCAGTTTCGAGGTTCGGGACGGAAAGTCGGGACATGATGGCACTCCGTGTTGGGGTGGTGAACGATTGCGGAGTGACAGTAGGGTCGCGATGTGAGATGTTGAATGCTTTATAGGCTTGTGTATATGCTCAATCGTCTCAAATGACGTACTGAGAGGCGAATACGATGGATTGGCTGAGCCGGCTGTTCGAGATGATGCCGGTGCGCGGCCGTCTGGACCTGCGCTGCTCCTACGGCGCGCCCTGGCGGATCGAGCAGGGGCCGGGCGAGGTCAACGAGATCCCGTACCATGCGGTGCTCGTAGGCTCGGCGGTGCTGGACGATCCGGCGGGAGGCCGGCCGTTGCTACTGGAGGCCGGCGACATTCTGCTGCTGCCGCGCAACCCCCGGCACGTCATGCACGACGGCAGCGGAGCCGCGCCGCTGAAGGCCCGCAACCGCGCGTCACTCAACTTCACGATCAGCGAGAATCCCGGCTCGGACGCCCGGCTCGATCTGCTGTGCGGACATTTTTCGATCGCCCCGCCGCACGACCGGCTGCTGCGCAACTATCTGCCGCCGGTGCTGATCGTGAGGGCCGGCGCGCAGGCCGGAGAGCGGGACACGGCGGGGCAGCTCGCGGGTCTCGTTGCCTTGATGCGCGGCGAGACCGCAGACGATCAGCTGGGTGGCCGCGCGATGCTGAACGCGTTGTCGACGGCGATGTTCGCGCTCGTGCTGCGCCTCGCCAGCGAGACCGGAGACGCGCCACGCGGGCTGCTTGCGCTCGCAGGTCACCCACGCCTCGCGCCGGTCGTCGCGGCCATGTTCAACGCGCCCGCGCGCGCATGGACGCTGCCCGAGCTCGCGCAGCTCGCCAACATGTCGCGTGCGACACTCGCTCGTCAATTCCAGGAGAAGGTCGGACGTTCGCCGAGCGAGCTGTTGACCGACATCCGCATGACGCTGGCAACGAACGAACTGAGGAAATCCTCGCTCTCGACCGGAGCGGTGGCTGAAGCGGTCGGATATCTGTCCGAGGCGGCATTCCAGCGGGCGTTCAAGAGCCACATGGGCATCACTCCCGCGCAATGGCGAAAGGCTGCGCAGTCGCCTGCGACGATTGGCGAGCTGGAGCTGGCGAAGAGCGCAGAGACGGCATCGGCTGGCGAGAATGCCTAAAGCGGGATGGGGTTAGGTTGAATCGATTTGGGATTCCCAAATCGGTGTGTTTCTGATTCACCATTCTGGCTGGGTTGGAGGCCAGCATGGATGGGCAAGCCTTATTCTCTGGATCTTCGCAAGCGTGTCGTGTCCGCGATCGAGGGCGGGATGTCCCGCAATCA
>NZ_SPVJ01000040.1:0-81561 GCF_004634465.1 Bradyrhizobium sp. MOS001 | reverse complement strand
CGACATAGTGCTTCATGTTCCCGCTCCTGCTGCCACCGGCTCGCCGGCTTCCCTTCCAGGCTGAGCCTTTCGAGCAGCAACCGCAATCACCCCATCTACAGCATCACCACGAACCAAGTCGCCATCGCTGCGCTGTTTCGTTTCGTCAAGCGCTACGTCGGCAACCTCGCGCCGATGCCGGGCGTCTTTCCTGACTATCCGGCTCCAGTGATCCGCAACACCGATGTCGGAAGCGAAATGGTGCTGATGCGCTGGGGCATGCCGCCGCCCCTCCGCACAGGTGGCCCGCCGGTCACCAACATCCGCAACACATCGTCACCACATTGGCGAGGCTGGCTCAAGCCGGAGAACCGGTGCCTTGTCCCGTTCAACAGCTTCGCCGAGTACGCGCCGGAGCCCAACCCGGAGACCAAGAAAAAGGATGTGGTCTGGTTCGCACTCAATGACGATCGACCGCTGTTCGCCTTCGCTGGCATCTGGACCACGTTCAACGGTGATCGCGGCACGAAGTCGAAGCCGGTGCCAGGGCCGCATCAGGTCTATGGTTTTCTCACGACTTCGCCGAACTCCTTCGCACCCCGGCCGCATTCTTCCGCGCGAGCAAAGGGATATGGCAATTGATCGGCCAAATTCTCAGCTCTTCCACGGTCGTAAGCCACGGTCCGAGCGCCGCGGCGAAAGAGATTTGGCAGGCTGCTGCACTTCGCAGCTGCGGCTGGTTAGGACCGGGACTAGTCACGAACACAATGAATCCCTTGCGCCGCCAGTTTTGAGCCGTATGGCCGCCATGTCGGCGCGAAGGGTCGAGGGGGTGGGGGCGACAAACCGGGAGTTTTCGATGTCCGGTTATTTGAGATTTTGCTTCGCTGGTTTTGCTCTCGCTGGAATTCTTTCAACGACGCCCGCGTCCTCCGACCCTCTTGACGACTTGTTCAATATCGCTCCGCGCGCACGTGCTCCGACCGATCCGGCGCGAGCGGAATGCTTGGCGCGGCCCGGCGACTCGGTCCCCGATGGCCAGCATTGGGTCTATCGAGTCGATGGTCGCCGCAAATGTTGGTTCCTGGCCGAGGGCATTGCGACGGTGAAGAAGCCCGTTCGTTCTCGCATAGCTAAAGATCCCGTGGCTAGTCGTAAGCGGAGCCCGGTCGTTGACGCGCGCGCAGAGTTGCTGCGGCCCAGACCGGCCGAGCAGTCTCAGCCCCCTGTCCCTGAATTGAAAGTAGCTGAGGCTGCTTCCGAACTTGGAACGAGCACGACGGCCCCGATACCAGCGGTACCCGACCTGCATCGGCGTACCAACCAGCTCACGTCGGAGTTCTCCGTGCCGCCCCAAGTTGACGTAGAGAAGCTTCTTGCGGCTGCGAGTGACGCCGCTGCCGCCTCGATGCCCCCGGTTCTGCCGGTGGGCATGGGCCCTAGGGGGGCCGGCGATGAGGGGAGGGGCTGGGCGGTGACCTGGTTGGGCTTGCTGCTGATCGTCTTAGGAGTCGGCTCCGTATTGAGCTCAAGCCGTGCGCTACGCGAAGCCGTGCTGTTGCGCTATTGGGAATTGATGGGTCTCGGAGCCGCGCCAGGAAGAGCAGGCTACGGCATGTAGCCGTCACGTGGCGCGAACTCGGCATGTCGCCGTGTGACCCAACTCGGACCTGAACCGCGGATCCGGTGATGTCCGCTCACAGTGGCAGAGCAGACCATCTACCATGGACCCGCCGACTTCCGAGCTTGACCCGAAGGCGACGTTCGGCCGGCGACCGCAATGGTAGCCTTCGTGAGGATCAGGGCCATGGCTTCCCACAGCCGGGACAATCGTCAGAGCGCGACTGTTTCCTCGACCACATGGTTCAGCGGCGTCCCCTCCGCGGACAAGGTCATTCGCAGTTTGAGCTTGCCACCCTTCACCTCTCCGCTACGCACTAGGTTCTCAATTTCACGCTGCGATGTAACTCCGACACGCTTCAGAAATTTACGGATAGCCATATTGAAGCGGTCTTCATCGAACTCGGCGGTCATGGCTGTTCTCCCTGATCGGGCAGGCAAAGTCTAGCACGAGGCGAGCAATGACGAAACATCGAGGCCTCGCTCGCGTCGCCACCGACTTCCTCCTCAACCTGATTGCCTGCAACCTCGGCCCGAAGCTGAAGACTACACCTGGAAGCGAAATCTCACTCAGTGGAGTGCTTCCGCTTCTGGCCGATATTGTTGCAAAAGTCGATTTTCGCCGATGACCAAAATTCTGCGGGCCGTGGGCGCGACTTTCGCGTACAAGATGCGGGGGACCTCACGGCCTCACGCAAAATTCACAGGCGACTTCGGTAGCGCGATTGAGGTCATACGAATCAGCGATCGCTCGCTGCTTAGTGTTTTCGCGAAAAATCTTGAGCCCTGCAACTTTCGACTTTTGCAACACAATCGGCCCTTAGCGGACGTGATTAACGTTGTGGCTAACTTCCGCTTTACCGGAGATAACCGACATCATCACCAAATGCAGAGATCGCTTCCGTCGGCCGGAAAGGCGAGGAACGTGGATGCACTGCCGTATCCTCTCGCCGGCATAGGAGCTTGCTCGACGCCTTCGTGAACTCGCGCGTGAACGAATAGTGGATGTATCTGGTGCGGTTTCTGGTGCGCTCGTCGCGCTGAGGGCAGCGGAGAGCAAGCAAGATATTGATATTCTTAGTGGGCCCGGCAGGACTCGAACCTGCAACCACCGTTATGAGCGGTCAATTGACGGGGCAGACGAGGACCGCTTCAGGCTCAGCAATAGCACTTCTTCTCAGGATCAATATCGCCCTTGACCGCTCACGGCTTTTTGTACGGCTTCGTCACGTGCGTCCAAATTTGCCACAGCTTGACGAGCATGTGAACGACTGGATTGAAATGGCCGTCGTTCATCTTTGCAAATGTGAGTCTATTGAAGTTTCTTGATTCCTGCACTTTGTTTCATCCGGCGCTGTCTTACATCACGCTGCGACCAGGCGACTTTTTCGCGACAAGGAGAGTCTATGACGGGCGATCAATTGGAGAACGAAAGACGAGGACAGGCGAAAGGCGTTGTCTCGTCTACGAATGGTCGCGAGGCAAGGTCGCTCCCGTTTGCCGAGCGGCTCAGCTGTACGATCGACGAAGCCTGCGAGGCAACAGGCTTGGGACGCACAAAGCTTTACGAATTGATCGGATCTGGCCAACTCGTCACTACAACGATCGGACGCCGGCGCTTGGTGATGGTGCGATCACTTCTCGCGCTTCTGGACACGACTATGTCGGAGTAACCGATTGCTGGCTTCTCGTTAGGCGCTCATTTTGACGATGCGACCAATGTCTTTCAGCCGATCCAACTCATCTGCCCACCAGCGCATCATTCGTACGCGTTCTTGCCAAAATTCTGCAGCGTGAGTGTAAGCGCCACGGATTTCATTCGCCTCCTGGTGCGCAAGCTGACGCTCGATCGCATCCGCATGCCATTTTCCGCTTTCATTCAAAAGCGTTGACGCGGTGGATCTCAGGCCGTGGACCGTCAACTCGGTCTTTTCATATCCCAGTCGGCGTAGGGCTGCGTTGAGCGTGTTGTCGCTAATGGGACGATGCCAGGATCGCACGGACGGAAATAAGTATCTTGATCCACCAGTGATGTCCTGCAGTTCGCAAAGAACAGCGAGCGCTTGAGGCGCCAGCGGCACCCTATGCGGCCGTCTCATCTTCATCTTCTTCGCAGGTATACGCCATTCGCCGTCGGCCAGATTGAATTCAGCCCATTCAGCTTGACGGAGCTCACCAGGTCGCACAAAGACGATCGGTGCCAACTTTAGGGCGTGCCTCGTTACAGCGTGCCCCTCGAAACCATCAATTGCCCGCAGTAACGCCCCGACAGCTCTCGGTTCGACGATTGTTGCTCGATGGGTGACTGTTGGGGTTATCAGCGCGCCCCGGAGGTCGGCGGTTGGGTCCCGTTCAGCCCGACCTGTTGCGATAGCAAAGCGAAATACGGCGCCCACTGTGCTCCGCGTGCGAGTCGCGGTCTCATGCCGGCCGCGTTTTTCGATCTTCCGCAATGCGTCAAGGATTTCAGGAGCCTTGATCTCCGCAATCGGCCGCTTACCGAATTCTTTGTTGGCGAAGTCTAGGAGCCACTGCTTCTTCTTCAGAGTGGTCGAGGCATCTCCTTCCGCCTCGAATTTTTCCATCA
This sequence comes from Bradyrhizobium sp. MOS001, assembly GCF_004634465.1. Classification (NCBI taxonomy): domain Bacteria; kingdom Pseudomonadati; phylum Pseudomonadota; class Alphaproteobacteria; order Hyphomicrobiales; family Nitrobacteraceae; genus Bradyrhizobium; species Bradyrhizobium sp. MOS001. Next base: position 77,375 of record NZ_SPVJ01000040.1, on the reverse strand, counting down.
GCTCCTTGGCCACGGCTTCAAACGTATTGGCACGTGCGATCCGAGCATTTCGGCGTTCTTCCTTGCGGTCGACGGAGGGATCGATACCCTCAGCGAGGAGCTTCTTGGCTTGGTCGCGCGTGATCCGCGCGTCCGCGAGACCAGTGGTGGGATATTGGCCAAGCGCGAGCAGCTTCTGCTTGCCATCGAAGCGATAGCTGAAGCGCCAGAGCTTCGATCCGGTCTTGGTGACGAGCATGAAAAGCCCGCCACTGTCGGATCGCTTGTAGTCACTTTCGACTGGTTTCAGGTGCCGAAAATAGGTGTCATTCTTGGCCGGCAAGGGTTCGATTCCCCCAAAAATCGCGATACCAACACCCCTAGGATCTACCAACAAAGATACCAACAAATCGGCCGGATGCCAGCAAAAATAGACGAATGGCTACGCAAACCAAAATGCGGCTTGTGCCTTTTATTGTAGAGTAAAGTGAACGTTGGCGGATGGGGACGGATGCTCGACTGGTGCCCCTGGCCGGAATCGAACCAGCACTCCTTGCGGAACTCGATTTTGAGTCGAGCGCGTCTACCAATTCCGCCACAGGGGCTCCCGGTCGGCCCCTGGAAAAGGGCCTCGCAAAGCGGGCGGACTATAGCCATGGACAGGGCAGGGTCAACCCGCGCCAAAGTGATCCCGGCCGTTCTCGACAGCCGCCTGGGCCGGGGTTAGAGCCTTAAGAAAGCGACCCATCCGGAAGAGGCTGCCGTGACGACCCAGAGTGCCGCAATACCTGCATTCAGGCCGGCTGGGACCGGTCCCGCGCTGACCGCCTCGGTGCTCGTCACGCTGATTGCCGCCGCGACCATCGCCGGCGCCTGGTTCTTCCAGCTCGTGCTGGAGATCCTGCCCTGTCCGCTGTGCCTGGAGCAGCGCTACGCCTATTATCTCGCGATCCCGGTCGGTGTGCTCACGGCGCTTGCGGCGCGGAGCGGGGCGCCGCGGCCGCTGCTGCTCGCGGGCCTTGCGATCCTCGCGCTGGCGACACTCGCCAATGCCGGCCTCGGCACCTACCACTCCGGCGTCGAATGGGGTTTCTGGAAGGGCCCGACCGATTGCTCCGGTCCCGTCATCAATCTCGGCAATGCCGCCGACCTTCTGTCCAAGCTCGATACCGTGAAGGTGGTGCGCTGCGACGAGGTGCAGTGGCGGTTTCTCGGCCTTTCGCTCGCCGGCTACAACGTGCTGATCTCGCTGTTGATGGCCGCGATCGCGGCGTGGGGATTTTTGCGGACGGCGAGGCGTTAGGTAAGCTGCCGTAGGGTGGGCAAAGCGACTTGTCCGCCGTAGCTCGAAGAGCGAAGGCGGAAGCGTGCCCACCATTTTTAGCGATATTGCGGGAGCATAGTGGGCACGGCGCTAGCGCGCCTTTGCCCATCCTACGAGACCGGAGCTCCGCTACGACTGCGGCGCTTCGCTAATCATCCACATCGTCCTGCGTGCGGCCGAACAGGTGCACGATGCCCGGGGTCGCGATCGTCACGAACACGAAGCGCGACAAATGATGGGCGCCGACGAAGATCGGGTCGATGTGCAGCGTGAGCGCGAGCGCCAGCATCGCATCCATCGCGCCCGGCGCGAAGGCGACGACGACATCCGATAATTTCACCTGCGCGGTGAGCGCGACGATGCCGACGAAGATGGCCGAGACGGCGATGGCCACGGCAAACGAGCCCAGCGCCGCATGGATGTGGCCGGCGAGCGTCTTGATCCGCATCCGCGCGAAACGGCTGCCGATCAGCGCGCCGATGCCGATCAGCGCCACGCCGCGCACCCAGTTCGGCAGGCCGCCCTCGACCCAGCCTGCGCCATGCAGCACGCTGGAGGCGATCATCGCGCCGAACATCCAGCTCGCCGGAAACTTGATCAGCCGCAGCAGGAGCGCCGCGGCCAGCGAGGCCGCGACCAGCTCCACGAGCTCGAGCGGCGAGGCGATCGTCGTCGTCAGCGACGGCGCGACGGAGGGCGCCACGCCCGCGAACGCGAGCACCATCGGCAGCGCCGCGGTGAGGATGATCACGCGCAGGGTCTGCACCACCGCGATGCCGGGCAGGTCGGCGCCGCGCTCGACCGCCAGGATCGTGATCTGCGACAGCGCGCCGGGGCTGCCGGCGAGGAAGGCCGAGGTGCGGTCCCAGCCATGAATGCGCTGGAGGTAATAGCTCGAGCCGAAGGTCGAGCAGAAGGTCGCGAGCGCAAGCAGGCCGATGGTGAGGGGATAGGCGCTGACCTGTTGCAGCAGGTGGCGCGAGACGACCGAGCCCAGTGAAATGCCGAGCAGCACCAGCACGGTCTGGGTCAGGATCGGCGGCAGTGCCAGCTGGCGGCCGGCGATCGCGGCGATCCCGACCGCGATCATCGAGCCCGAGATCAGTCCCCCGGGAAGTCCGGCGACCAGAAACACGAGGCCGCCGGCGGTGCCGATGACGAGCGTCTCCACCGTGCTCAAGATCTTGGCACGGCTTGGCCATTCGAACGGCAGGGAGGCGGTGATTTGCTTCACGCCACCTTATCGCAAATCAACGAGAGGCGCACAATTGCAGCCTCGTCATGCCGCAATGCGCGCGCCTCTCACGGATGCTCGCGAGCCGTAGTGTGACGGATTTACTTCTTGTCGGCGGCGGGGGCGGCGGTGCCGGCCTTCGCTTCCTTCATGCACTCACGGCGGAATTTTTTGCGCTCCTTGCCCTTCAGTGCCTTGGCGTCCGCTTGCTTGGAGCATTCGAGCGACTCCGCCGAGCGCTCCTTCGACGCCTTCTTGTCGGCGGGGGCGGCGGCAGTTGTGGTCTTGGCGTCGGTCTTGGCAGCCGGCGCGGCGGTCTGCGCGAAGGCGGTGCCGGTGGCGAGCAGGGAGGTCAGGGCGACGATGGCGAGGCGAGACGTGAAGGTCATGGTGGTGCACTCTTGCGAGATTGCGGAGGGTTGGGAACGTCGGCTCGCCTTGCTGAACGCGACATGAATAATCCGAACCGGGGGGATCACTATATTTTGGCGGCAGGCGCCATCGCTTCCTTGTCGCGGCCGGGCGGCACGCTAGGATAGCAATCCTCGTTTCGCTTCCGTCGGGGAAGACCAAGGAGGAGGACCAAGGATGACCATTCAATCAAAATTGCTGTGTGCGGTTGCATTGACGGGCTTTGCCGCGCTGGTCGCGAGCGCGCCGGCGCAGGCGCTGACCTCGCAGGAGTGCAGTGCGAAATACCAGGCCGCCAAGAAGGACGGCTCGCTTGGCACAACGAAGTGGAATGACTTCCGCAAGGCCCAGTGCGGAGCGGATGCGACGCCTGCCGCCGCGCCGGCCGCCGCTGCTCCGGCTGCGCCCGCCGCTCCCGCCGAGCCGAAGCAGGCGAAGAAGGAGGCGGCCCCCGCTGCCGCGCCAACCCTGCCGGCCGGACCTGCGATCTATCCGAACGCCGTCGATCCGAAATACGCCAAGGAGACCGCCGGCAAGGCGCGCCTCCACACCTGCGTCGACCAGTACAACGCCAACAAGACCACCAACGGCAATGGCGGCATGAAGTGGATCGAGAAGGGCGGCGGCTATTACAGCGAGTGCAACAAGAAGCTGAAGGGCGCCGCCTGAGCTTCGACATGATGCGATGGCCGGAGCAAAGCTCCGGCCATTAGCCCAACAGCTTCTCGGCCGACTTCGCCACGAGCTGCGAGCGTTTGCGCGGACCGCGCTCGACGAACAGCAAGCTCTGGCCGAAGATGAAGCAATAGAAAAGGAAGGCCTGCGCCTCGGCCGCCTCGGCCTCGAGGCCGGTGGCGCGGTAGAGCTCGGCGACGTGCTTGAGCCGCGCCGCGTCCACGCTCGCGACTGCCGTGGCGGCGTTTTCGTCCGAGCGGGCCCATTGCCGGATCGCGAGCTCGATCGCCATACCCTCCGGATTGAGCCGCTCGGAATAGAGCTGGATCACCGCCTTCAGCCGCTCGCGGGGCTCTTGTCCATCGAGGCTTGTCTGCTGCGCGATCGACGCCGCGCGTCCCTCGCGCCAGCGTTCCAGCATGGCATCGAGCAGCGTGGCACGGTCGGCGAAGCGGCGGTAGAAGCCGCCCTTGGTGACGCCGAGATTCTTGGCGAGCACCTCGACCCTGACACCCTCGACCCCCGAGCGGGCAAGCTCGGTAAACCCTGCCTCGACCCAGACATCGCCCTTGCCGTCGTTCATGAAGGAAGCCTCACCGGTTCTTGATACGGTGCCGTATTGCTAACGCGAGGAGGCGCTGATACGCTACCGTATCAATGATCAGAGGGTGGAAAAACAGCAGGAGGAATTGCGATGCAGGAGGCGACCTATCGCGGCACGGTCTATCCGTGGCAGTGCGATCATGTCGGTCACATGAACATCATGTGGTATGTCGGCAAGTTCGACGAGGCCAACTGGAATCTGTTCGCCCGCCTCGGGCTGACGCCGAGCTATCTGCGCTCTTCCGGCCGCGGCATGGCCGCCGTGCAGCAGAACATCACCTACAGGCGGGAGCTGCTTGCCGGCGACATCGTCGAGATCCGCAGCCATTTGCTGGAGGTCCGCGACAAGTCGATCCGCTTCCGGCACGACATGACCAATGCCGAGACCGGCGAGATCGCCGCGTTCTGCGACATCACCGGCGTGCACATGGACCGCAGCCAGCGGAAGTCGGCGCCATTCACGGATGCGATCCGCGCGGTCGCTCTGCAGCATCTTGCCGAGCCGGCCGAGGCCTGAGCCATGGCCGCGTTCGAGCCGAAAAATCCGGGCTATCGCGCTGCTACCATTGCCATGTTCGACGGCCAGCCGGCGATGCGCACGCTCGGCATCGTGATCGTCCGCCTCGCGCCGGGCGAGGTCGAACTGGCCATGCTGCATTCGGCGGCCTTCACGCAGCAGAACGGTTTTGTCCATGCCGGCATCATCACGGCAGGCCTCGACAATGCCTGCGGCGTCGCCGCCTTCACCCTGATGCCGCGCGAGGCCGACATCCTGACCGTCGAGTTCAAGACCACGCTGCTGGCACCCGCCCGCGGCACGCGCTTCGTCTTCAAGGCCGAGGTGGTCAAGCCCGGCCGCACGCTCACCTTCTGCGAGGCCCGGGCCTTTGCCGAGCACGAGGGTAACACCACGCTGATCGCCACCATGACCGGGACGCTGATGGCGATGCTGCCCCGCGCGGCGGCTTCGCCAGCGCCGGCGGCGATCCGCGCATAGCATGGCGATGACATCGCGCCCGCAACGCTCTATATGACGCGTAACAGGTCCCGGTCGCGAACCGTATTTGCAGCGATGGGACCGAAACGGGACGAGATATGGCTGGATTCAGGAACAAGGGCCTCGTGGCGACGCGGCGTGCGGCGCTGACGCTGATCGGGGCTGGTGCCCTTGCGGCAGGTCGGATCACCTCTGCGCGCGCGGCCGCCGCCGATGACGAGGTGCTGACCGAAGCCAAGGTGTTGCGCGACCCCGATGTTCCCGTCGCCGGTAATCCCGACGGCAACATCAGCATTATCGAATGGTCCGACTACAATTGTCCCTATTGCCGCAAGCTCGAACCGGAGCTGCGCCAGGTGGTCCAGGACGACGGCAAGGTGAGGCTGGTGATGAAGGATTGGCCGATCCTCGGGCCGGTCTCGGTCACCGCGGCGCGGATCGCGCTCGCGGCAAAATTCCAGGACAAATACCATCAGGCGCATGATGCCATGATGGGTGTCAGCTCGCGCCTGACAGAGCCGCGCATCAACGAGCTGCTCGCGGCCGCCGGCGTCGACATGGACCGCCTGAAGCGCGATCTCACCGACCGTGCCAAGGACATCGACGCCGTCCTCAAGCGCAACAACGAGCAGGCCGAAGCCTTCGGCTTTAGCGGTACCCCCTCCTTCATCGTCGGCAAGTATCGCGTGCCGGGCGTGCTCAGCATGACCGAGTTCGAGCAGGTCATCGCCGATGCCCGCAAGGCCAAGATGAACTGACGCGACCGCATCGATCGCCGTCAATACAAAGGCGCCGCCGCGGACCCGCGACGGCGCCTTGTTCGTGATACGGCGTCGTTACTTCGACGAGATGCGGACCCAGTCCTTGTGCGCGCGATCGCGCAGCGCATCCCAATCGGCCTTGGCGACGTCCCAGTTCACGATGGTGCGATTGGACGTCGCGACCTCGCCATTGGCGACCGACGACGTCTGCATGGAGTCATAGACGTACACGCCGCAACCGAGCAGCAGCGCGCCCAAAATCATTCCGAAAAACGTCTGCATCTGCGAACCTCCGGTGACGGGCGATAACGTCGGCCCGGAGTGATGGTTCCGCGGCAGTACGGCGCAGATAAGGACGACCCGTTCATCCGCGGTTCAGCCACTCCAGCAGCTCTGCGTTGATCTCGCGCGGATAGGTGTGGCTGAGGTCGTCGATCTCGCGATAGGTGACATCGGCGCCGGTGGCGGAGAGGGCCGCCTGCGTCTGGCGCGCGGTCTGTACCGGAAACATCCAGTCGAGCTTGCCGTGGGTGATGAAGATCGGCAGCCCCTGCAGGCGCACGGCGTCCGCCATCTCCGCCATCAGCGGATGGAAGGTCGCCGACACCGGCGCGAGATGCGTGAAGGGCGAGGCGCCGTCGAGCCCGGTGACGTAGCAGAAGGTGCCGCCGTCACTCATGCCGGTCAGCAGCAGGCGCGAGCCGTCGATGGTCCAGCGGCTGCGCACCGTATCGAGAATGCGCATGAGGTTCGGCGTGTCGCTATCGTCGCCCATCAGCGCCCATGTCGGGCCGGTCGCGGTCGGCGCCACCAGGATCGCGCCAAGGCTGCGGGCATCGCGCAGCCAGCTCCAGAGAAAACCGCGGCCGTTGCCGCTGCCGCCATGCAGCGCCATCACCAGCGGCATGGCGCGCTCCGGCGAATAATATTCTGGCACATAGACCGAGAAGCCGCCGCGGCTGCCGGGCTCGTTGTGGTCGTGGAAGATGCCGGTGTGTTCGCCCGCGCCGGCTTCCAGCCGCGCCAGCAGATCGTCATTCTCGCGATTGGCGGCATTGAGGAAGAAGCTGCTCACCGGCGGAAACTGGGTCGACAGCGGATACAGCGCCTCCTGCGCACGAGGCAGATGGCGTAGCGCGCGGAAGACCGCGACGAGATCGCCATTGCCGCGCTCGACCTCGCGTATGCCGGCAAAGGCGGCGAGCGTCTCGTTGCAGGCGCGGTCGAGCCGCTCGCGCAGCCCCGTGAACTGCTCGGGCCAGGCGCCGATCGCAGCGTGCGCCGCCTGCAGCGCCGCGTCGGGCGCGCCGATCGCATTCATCACCGAGGCAAAGGCCGGCGGATGCAGATTCCGGGTGAAGAAGCCGAGTGCTTCCAGCGCGTTGAGCAGCGGCGGCAGCACGGTCACGATGTCGTCAACGACGGCCTCGCTCATCGCCGCTTTCCTTGCCTGATGTCGGTTCGATCTCGTCAGTGCAGCTTCGGCGCCTTCAAGAGCTTGAAGCGGTCGGTCGACGTCACCGTGACGTCGAAGGTGACACCTTCATGATGCACGGTCAGCGGCACGTCGACGCCGGCGGCGCCGAGCGCCCACATCGTCTTGTAGAAGGCGGTCTGGCTCGTCACCTCCTGGCCGTCCACCGCAAGGATGACATCGCCGGTCTTCAGCTCCGCGCGCGCGGCCGGGCCGTTGGTGGAAATCCCGATCACCACCAGGCGGTTGTCGATTTCGGTCGAATAGAGCCCGAGCCAGGGGCGCGACGGCTTGTTGACGCGGCCGAATTTGCGCAGATCGTCGAGCACCGGCTTCAACAGGTCGATCGGCACGATCATGTTGACGTGCTCGGCCTTGCCTTCGCGTTCGCGTTCGAGCTGCAGCGAGCCGATGCCGATCAGCTCCCCGCGCTCGTTGAGCAGCGCCGTGCCGCCCCAGTTCGGATGTGCGGGATAGGTGAACACGGCCTCGTCCAGCAGATATTCCCAATAGCCGGCGAATTCCTGCTTGGCCACGATCTGGCTCGCGACCGATCGGGTGCGCCCGCCGGCGCCGCCGACCACGACGCGGTCGCCGACCCTTGTTTTCGCCGAGTTGCCGAGCGGCAAGGGTTCGACGTCGAGCTGACCGAGCGCCTGCACGAGGCCGAAGCCGGTGACGGAATCGAAACCGAGCGCATGCCCTTCGACGACGCGCCCGTCGGCGAGATGCAGCCACACCGATTCCGCCTCGGTAATGAGGTAGCCGATGGTGAGCACCAGCCCGTTGTCGATCACGACGCCGTTGCCGGCGCGTTCGGTGCCCAGCGTTTCGGCACTGAAGGCGTCGGGCGGGATGATGGCGTGCAGGCCGACGACGGACGCGAGCGAGCGGTCGAGATCGAAACCGTAGTCGCTCGCGCGCGGCTGATTGGCCGGCGGCACTCTCCATTCGGTCAGGGCGGGCATGGAGTTCTCCTGGCTGAGAGCATTGCTCCGCCTTGGCCGGCGGAACGACGCGCGAAGCACTCATAATTTAGGCTGGAGGAGGCCGTCTTGAAAGCCTCGTTCCCAACTATTCCGGAGATCGCCGCGTGAAATCTTCGACAGGCACAGGACGCCCGCACAGGTGGCAAGCGGCCGCGCGATCCAGCACCGGCCGCATGGCTGCTGTCCCGCGACGTGCTAGGCGGGGTGCAATGAAGCTGCTAACCATTGCCGCTTCGTTTGACCAAGAGATCACGGACCGAAGCATGGATAACCGCAGCGACATCTGGCGTGGCGTCGACACGATCAAGGCGCGTTTCATCGACCTCAGCGACAGGGTCTGGGGCATGCCCGAGGTGTGCTACACCGAGGCGCGGTCCGCCGCCGAGCATCTCGCCGAGCTCCGCCACCAGGGTTTCCGCGTCACCGAGAACGTCGCGGGCATCCCGACCGCGGTGATGGGCGAGTGGGGTGAGGGCGGTCCGGTCATTGCCTTCATGGGTGAATATGACGCGTTGCCGGGCCTTAGCCAGGAGGCCGGCGTCGCCGAGCACCGTCCGGTCGAGACCGGCGGCCATGGCCATGGTTGCGGCCACAACCTGCTTGGTTCCGCGGCCCTGCTCGCCGCGACCGCGATGAAGGACTGGCTCGCCGAGAACAAGGTGCCCGGCCGCGTTCGCTATTACGGCTGCCCGGCGGAAGAGGGCGGCGCAGCCAAGGCCTTCATGGTGCGCTCGGGCGTGTTTGAAGACGCCGACATCGCCATCACCTGGCATCCGCATAGCTTCTGGGAAGTCGCGGTAACGCCGTCGCTCGCCAACACGCGTGCGGATTTCATCTTCACCGGTCGTACGTCGCACGCGGCGGCCTCGCCGCATCTCGGCCGCTCCGCGCTCGACGCGGTGGAGCTGATGAATGTCGGCGTGAACTACATGCGCGAGCATATGCCGAGCGACGCCCGCGTGCATTACGCCGTGCTCGACACCGGCGGCATCGCTCCCAACGTGGTGCAGGCACATGCGCGCGTGCGCTATTCGATCCGCGCCCGCGATCTGCCCGGCATGAACGAGCTGGTCGGACGCGTCAGCAAGATCGCAGAAGGCGCAGCGTTGATGACCGAGACCAAGGTCGAGATGAAGATCATCTCCGCGGTCTCCAACATCCTGCCGAATACGCCGCTGGAGCAGGCCTTGCACCGGGTGATGGAAGAGCTGGGGCCGCCGCATTTCGACGACGCCGACAAGGGGTTTGCCAGCCAGATCCGCGCGACGCTCAGCGACAAGGACATCGCGTCGGTCTATTACGCGATCGGCATGGAGCCGACCGATCGGCCGCTGGCCGACTTCCTGGTGCCGCTCGATGCCAAGCGCAACCCGCTGGTCGGCTCGACCGACGTCGGCGACGTGAGCTGGGTGGTGCCGACCGTGCAGGTTCACGCACCGACGGTTGCAATCGGCACGCCGTTCCACACCTGGCAGGTGGTGGCGCAGGGCAAGAGCGGACACGCTCATAAGGCCATGGTGCAGGCGGCCAAGGCGATGGCCGGGATCGGCATCAAGGCGTTGACCGATCCGGAGCTGATCAAGGCCGCGAAAGCGGACTTGCAGAAGCGGACCGCCAAGACACCTTATGTCTGCCCGCTGCCGGACCACGTCGCGCCGCCGCTGACCATGTCCGTGGCGTAGAATTTCGCCTCGATACTTCGTCTGATGCCGCGAACAAATTTTCCGCAGTGCAACGTGGATTCCGGCGCGATTTAGCGCCGGATTGCCGAACGCTTGGGCTGCGGAACAGAGTTTTGCCCAACAGACAGCCAGAACACCGTTTGCATACACATGGTCGCAGTTGACGCGCGGCCTATTCGGTGTGCCATCTACCGCCAGCAAAAACCCGGCGGCCGCGGTGCGGCTGCCTGCATCCATACGGGAACCAGACGGGGGACAACCATGCTGGATAAAGAACTGCGTTCGATGATCGGTGACGTGAAGGACGGCCGGATGGACCGCCGTGCCTTCATCATGCGTATGGCCGCGGTCGGCCTCACCGCCCCCCTCGCCAACCAGATCCTCGCGCTCGGCGGCGTCGCCATGGCGGAAGGTGCCCAGACCTACAAGCCGACCAAGCGCGGCGGCGGCGGTGCGCTGAAGCTGCTGTGGTGGCAGGGGCCGACCCTGCTCAATCCGCATTTCGCCACCGGCACCAAGGACCAGGACGGCGCGCGCCTGTTCTACGAGCCCCTCGCCTGCTGGGATCCCGACGGCAACATGAAGCTGGTTCTGGCGGCCGAAATTCCCTCGATCGAGAACGGCGGCCTCGCCGCCGACGGCAAGTCGGTGACCTGGAAGCTCAAACCAGGCGTCAAATGGCATGACGGCAAGCCGTTCACCGCCGATGACGTCGTGTTCAACTGGGAATATGCCAGGGATCCGGCGACCTCCGCCCTGACCATCGCGACGCTCCGCGACATCACGGTCGAGAAGGTGGATGACCTCACGGTTCGCATCCTCTTTAACAAGCCGACGCCGTTCTGGGCCGACGCCTTTGTCGGGGCTCCCAACACCATCATCCCCAAACATTTGTTCGCCGACTACAAGGGGTCCAAATCGCGGGAAGCGCCCACCAACCTCTCGCCGGTCGGCACTGGCCCCTACAAGTTCGTCGAGTTCAAGCCGGGCGATCTCGTCCGCGGCCAGCTCAATCCCGATTACCACATGCCGAACCGGCCTTATTTCGACACGGTCGAGATGAAGGGCGGCGGCGACGCCGTCTCTGCGGCGCGCGCGGTGATCCAGACCGGCGAATATGATTTCGGATGGAACATCCAGGTCGAGGACGACGTGCTGCTGCGCCTCGAAAAGGGCGGCAAGGGCAAGACCGTTTATGCCGTGGGCGGCGACACCGAATTCATCGCGCTCAACTTCACCGATCCGAACACCGAGGTCGATGGCGAGCGCTCCTCGATGAAGACCAAGCATCCGCTGTTCTCCGATCCGGCGGTACGCAAGGCGCTGTCGATGCTGGTCGACCGCGAGTCCATCAAGAAGGCGATCTACGGCCGCGCCGGCCGCACCACCGCCAACTTCCTCAACGGTCCCGAGAAGTTCGTCTCCAAGAACACGACCTGGGAATTCAGCATCGAGAAGGCCTCGAAGCTGCTCGACGACGCCGGCTGGAAGCCCGGCGCGGATGGCATCCGCGAGAAGGACGGCAAGAAGCTGAAGCTTCTGTACCAGACCTCGATCAACGGACCGCGTCAGAAGACCCAGGCGATCGTCAAGCAGGCCTGTCAGAAGGCCGGCATCGACGTCGAGCTGAAGTCGGTGGTGGCGTCCGTGTTCTTCTCCTCCGATGTCGCCAACCCCGACACCTACGCGCATTTCTACGCCGATCTCCAGATGTTCCAGATCCCGCTGAGCCAGCCGGATCCGTCTCAGCATATGCGCCGCTATCTGTCGACCAACGTCGCCACGAAGGAGAACAAGTGGCAGGGCACGAACTTCCCGCGCTGGGTCAACAAGGACTATGACGCAGCGATCGAAGCAGCCGAAGGCGAAATGGATCCGGTCAAGCGCGCGGCGCACTATATCAAGGCCAACGACCTCATGTTCCAGGACACCGTGTTCATCCCGGCGCAGCATCGCCTAAAGGTGGAAGCGGCAGCCAACAATCTGCGCCCGATCATCAGCGGCTGGGCCAACGAAACCGACAATCTGCACGATTGGTACCGCGAGGAATGATCCCCCAGCTCTAGACGGGGTCTTTCCCTATGAGTCAGTACGTCCTGCGTCGCCTCCTGATCGCGATTCCGAGTCTTCTCGGAATCTCGGTTGTGCTGTTCGTCGTGCTGGCGCTTGCGCCAGGCGATCCGTTCTCGGAACTGGCGACGAACCCGAACGTCCCGCCCGAGGTGCAGGCCGCACTTCGGGCCAAGTTCGGCCTCGACGATCCGATCCACCTCCGTTACCTGCACTGGCTCAACGCGATGCTGCACGGCGACTGGGGTTTCTCCTTCGTCAGCCGGATGAATGTCGACACGCTGATCCTCCAGCGTCTGCCGGCGACGCTCTACGTGATCGGCTCGGCGCAGATCCTGGCGCTGCTGATCGCGATCCCCGTCGGTGTCTATGCGGCAACAAAGCCCTATTCGCTGTTCGACCAGATCGCCAATACGCTCGCCTTCGTCGGCTTCTCGCTGCCGACCTTCTTCACCGGCATTCTGTTCATCCTGATCTTCTCGGTTACGCTGGACTGGCTGCCTTTCGTCTATACGACCGACATCAAGGGCACCGGCATCCATTGGGTGCTGGAGATGATCCGGCAGGCGATCATGCCGGTGGCGGTGCTCGGTCTGTTTCAGGCGGCGTCGATGACGCGTTTCGTTCGCTCGGCGATGCTCGACGTGATCCGGCTCGACTACGTCACCACGGCGCGCGCGAAGGGCCTCGGACAGGCCACGGTCATCGTGAAGCACGTGATGCGAAACGCGATGATCCCGGTCGTCACCCTGATTGCGCTGCAGATGCCGGCCGTGTTCGGCGGCGCCATCGTCACCGAGCAGATCTTCCGCATCCCCGGCATCGGCTCGCTGCTGATCTCCTCCATCCTTTCCAACGACACGCCGGTGGTGATGGCCGTTACCTTCGTCTTCGCGTGCCTCGTCGTGCTGTTCAATCTCATCGCGGACGTCCTTTATGGCTGGCTTGACCCTCGCATCTCCCTCCGCTGAGCGGCGCGTCTACTCGCCCTGGCGCGAGATGTGGCGGCGCTACAGCCGCCACAAGCTCGCCGTGGTCAGTGCGTTTCTGCTCCTCATTCTGATCCTGGCGGTGGTGGCCGGCCCCTTCGTCTGGCGGGTCAAGATCGACGACATCGATATCGTGGCGGGCATGCAGGGGCCGTCGCTTGCCCATCCGTTCGGCACCGACGATCTCGGGCAAGACATCCTGGCCCGCATGATCTATGGCGGCCGCATCTCGCTCGCGGTCGGCCTTGCCGCGATGCTGGTCTCGGTCTTTATCGGTGTCCTGATCGGTGCGCTCGCCGGCATGTCGCGCGGCGCGCTCGGCCACGGCCTGATGTGGCTCACCGATCTCTTCCTGTCCCTGCCGCAACTTCCGCTGCTGCTGCTGCTGATCTATCTCTTCCGCGACGGGCTGAAGCAGATGTTCGGTCCCGAGGGCGGCATCTTCATCCTGATCGTGCTCGTGATCGGCGGCTTGCGCTGGATGCCGGTCGCGCGGCTGGTGCGCGCACAGTTCCTGTCGATCCGCGAGAAGGAGTTCGTCGAGGCCGCCCGTGCGCTCGGCGCAAGTCCGGTGCGCCAGGTGGTGCGGCACATCCTGCCCAATGCGCTCGGTCCCGTGATCATCGCCGGCACCATCGACGTCGCTGCCGCCATCATCGCGGAATCGACGCTGTCCTTCCTCGGCCTCGGCTTCCCGCCGGATACGCCGACCTGGGGCCGGCTCTTGTACGATGCCAAGGATTTCCTCGACATCGGCCCGCACTGGGCGCTGTTTCCGGGCGGCGCGATCTTCATCGCGGTGGTCGCCATCAACTTCATCGGCGACGGCCTGCGTGACGCGCTCGATGCGCGACGGGTGATCTGATGGCGCCGCTGCTGGAAATCAAAGGGCTGAAAACCCACTTCTCGACCGACGACGGCATCCTGCAGGCCGTCGACGGTGTCGACATCTCCATCAACAAGGGCGAGACGCTCTGTGTCGTCGGCGAATCCGGCTGCGGCAAGACCGTGACCGCGATGTCGATCCTGAAGCTGATCGCCATGCCGCCGGGCCGCATCGCGGCGGGCCAGATCATCTTCGAGGGCCGCGATCTCGTGCCGCTGACGAGCCGTCAGCTCGACGAGATCAGGGCCAAGGAGATCGGCTTCATCTTCCAGGAGCCGATGACCTCGCTCAATCCGGTGCTCACCATCGGCGAGCAGATCGCCGAGAGCCTGCGCCGCCATGAAGCGGTGACGAAGAAGCAGGCGCTCGAGCGCACCATCGAGATGCTGAAGCTGGTGCAGATCCCCAACGCCGAAGGCCGCGTGCACAACTATCCGCATCAGTTCTCAGGCGGCATGCGCCAGCGCGTGATGATCGCGATGGCGCTTGCCTGCAGGCCGAAGCTGATCATCGCCGACGAGCCCACCACCGCGCTCGACGTCACCATCCAGGCGCAGATCCTCGACCTCCTGCAGGATATGAAGGAGCGCTTCGGCATGGCGGTGATGCTGATCACCCACGCCATGGGCGTCGTCGCCGAGACCGCGCAGCGCGTCGTCGTGATGTATGCCGGCAAGGTGGTGGAGGAAGCGCTCGTCGACGACCTCTTCGGCAATCCCGGTCATCCGTATACACAGGGCCTGATCCGCTCGATCCCGCGCATCGATCTCGACAGCGAGCACAAGACAAGGCTCGAAGCGATCGGCGGCTCGGTCCCGATCCTGATCAATCCGCCGGTCGGTTGCCGCTTCGCCCCGCGCTGCAAGTTTGCCATGAACGTCTGCACCGAGAAGGAGCCGCTGCTGCGCGAGATCGCGCCCGGCCACCGCATGGCCTGTCATTTGGGAGATACGCAGTTGGGAGGCACGGCATGACCGAGCCCTTGCTCCGCGTCAGCGGCCTGAAGAAATATTTCCCCGTGCACGGCGGCCTGTTGTCGCGCCAGGTCGGCAGCGTCTATGCGGTCGACGGGGTCTCGTTCTCGGTCAACCGCGGCGAGACGCTCGGCCTCGTCGGCGAATCCGGGTGCGGCAAGTCCACCACCGGCCGCTGCGTGCTGCGCCTGATCGAGCCGACCGACGGCGAGGTCGTGTTCGACGGCCAGGACGTGCGCCAGCTCAGCGGCAATGATTTGCGCGCGATGCGGCGGAACATGCAGCTGGTGTTCCAGGATCCGTTCGCCTCGCTCAATCCGCGCATGACGGTCGGCGCCATCCTCGGTGAGGCCCTGATCATCCATAAGCTCGGGTCGTCGGCCAAGGAGCGCGAGGAGCGCGTCGCCAGCCTGCTCGTGAAGGTCGGCCTCAAGGCCGAGCACATGCGCCGCTACCCGCACGAATTCTCGGGCGGCCAACGCCAGCGCATCGTGATCGCGCGGGCGCTCGCGGTCGAGCCGAAGCTGATCGTCTGCGACGAGCCGGTGTCCGCGCTCGACGTGTCGATCCAGGCGCAGGTGATCAATCTGCTGGAGGATCTCCAGGCGGAGCTGAACCTCACCTATCTGTTCGTCGCGCACGACCTGTCGGTGGTCGAGCACATCTCCGACCGCGTCGCCGTGATGTATCTCGGCCGGATCGTCGAGCTGGCGAAAGCGAGCGATCTCTACCGCAATCCGCAGCATCCCTACACCAGGGCGCTGTTGTCGGCGGTGCCGGTGCCCGATCCCAAGCTGAAGCGTGAACGCATTCGCCTCAAGGGCGACGTGCCGAGCCCGATGAAGCCGCCATCCGGCTGCCACTTCCACACCCGCTGCCCGATCGCCCAGCCGCGCTGCGCGGAAAGCGCACCCGAGCTGAAGGAAGGGGCGGGCGGGCACTTCGTGGCGTGCCACCTCGCCTGACGTCGCGCGAGGCGGTGCGCCCGTTCATCCGTCCCTGAGCAGGCCGTGCGCCGAAAGGGCCTGCCGGAAAGCCTCCACCGACGTGTGATGATGCGCGGAGAGGCCCGCTTCCCGCGCGCCGGCGACATTTGCCGCGAGGTCGTCGACGAACAGAACGGTCTGCGGCGTCCTCTGTAGCTCCGACAGGCAGAGGCGATAGCAGCGCGGGTCCGGCTTGGCCGCCTTGAACCGGGCCGACGTGTAGATGCGGGAGCCGAACAGCGGACGCAGTTCCGGCAGCAGCGTGTCGATATGGTCGGCGACCAGCGTGGTATTGTTGGTCAGGACGGCAACATCGACGGTTTCATGCAGGCGGCGGGCAATCTCCAGCACCGCGCGATCGGCCTTCATCGAACGGCGGCGTGCCTCCACCCACTCATCGAGCGACAGGGGATAGCCGATGCGCTCGCCAAATCCCCGCAAATAGTCGGCGGCATCGAGGGTGCCGGAGTCGCCTAGAAGCTCGAATCCGCTCTCCCAGATCGCCTTGTAGACGAACTCACTGGTGGTCCCCGCAAGCTCCGCCAGAAACGCGACGCGCCTTCCTCTGTCGTATTCGCAGAGGACATTGTCCATATCAAAGAGGACAAGCTTGATCTCGTCAGGCACGGGAACGCTCCCGGCCGGACCGAAACATCCGGCCGTGCTCAAAGTCATATCCCACTGGAACGCGGGCGACAAATCCGGGCACAAAGGCCGGACGTTGCGATACTGGTGTCGAGCGTAGCAGCTTCATGGCTACGAGGTGCGGCGGCGGGCCAGTTGATGCAGCACCGTGTCGATGGTCGGGACCGCACCGGTCTCGCGGAGCCAATTGTCGGCCAGCTCCCTCAGTTCGCCCGGCGTCAAGCCGAACTTGCGGCGGAATGCGCGAATGAATGTGGAATCGCTGCTGAAGCGCATGCCGACGGCGAGGTCGATCAGCCGCGTGTCCTCCGCGGACGGCGATATCAGCTGGCGGAAAGCGAGATTGAGGCGCTGCTCCCTCACATAGTGCGAGAGCCCGCCATCCGCCTCGAACAGCCGATAGAGGGTCGCGCGCGAGATCTGGAAGTGGCGGCACAATTCGTCTGCGGTGAGCGCGTCGGTCTCGAGATTATCCGCGATGCGGCGCTTGATCACCGCAAGATAAAGATGCCGCTCGGCGCGTTCGACTCCGGCCGCAATGTCGGCGGTCCCGCCGGCGGCCGCGGCAACGATGTCGGCGATCGCGTCGATCGTAGCCTCGGCGCTGCCCGCCTCGGGCTCGGGTGGCAGCGTAAGCGCCGCGTAATGGCTGGCAAGCAGGCGCGTATGAGGATGGTTTGACGGCAGCAAGGTAGCCGTCGCCGAATCCGGATGAGCAAGCCGTGGTGCCAGCATGGCGCGTTGCAGGATGATCGCCATCAGGCGGGTACGACTGCCGCCGCCGCGCAACACCGTCCGGTTCGGCTGCGCCATGTCGATCAGGCAGATGGCGCCGGGCCCCATCGTCACCTCGCGCCGGCCCGAGCTGAACCGCATCTCGCCTTCGACACACAAGGTGATCTGAAAGTGGTCCATCGCACCGCGGGCGACGTGCGCGGGCGTCCGGTCGTATTCCTGATCGGTCGCGCGGGTATCGACCAGCAACGCATTGCGGGTCATCATCGTCACGGTGGTGACATGGAAGTCGTCCTCCGTGGTGAGCGGAACGACATCGCAGATGTCGGCTGTCATGGCGCGCAACTGTCTCAGCGCGTCCACCCCGCGCCCCGGGATGTCCGCCGGCATGGTCTCGTTCACGGCCGTCTCGTCTGCATTGCCCCACGATGAGGCCGTGCCGCATGGACCCGATCGTCGAAGTCCGGCGGCCCCCCAACATCGCCTCGGGATGTAGCCATTCAGAAATCAGTGCGCAAGCGATGGTGGGCAGGAATTGGCGCGCGCCGACGTGCCGCATGTGCACACCGCGTTAGCCGCGCTTGCCAGCTACGCAGGAAAGGGCGGCGTTCGCTACGCCTGGCAGGATTCGTCACGCGCTCTTCGCGGGCCAGGGCACGACCTGTCCCGACATCACCATACGGTCGCGGCCGCTGTCCTTGGCGGCGTAGAGTGCGCGGTCGGCGCCGGCGACCAGCGTGTTGCAGTCCAGCGCGGTCTGAGATGGAAGGCTTGTCGCAGCGCCGATGCTTGCCGTAACCAGCCGGGAGGGCGGATTCTGCGCATGCAGCATGGCGAGGTCGTGCAGTGCCTCGCGAATCCCTTCGCCGACTTCGGCGCAACCATCCGGGCCGGTGTTCGGCAACAGAACGGCGAATTCCTCGCCGCCGTAGCGCGCCGCGAGGTCAGCCGGGCGCCTGGCCTGAGCGGACAGGATCCGGCCGAGCGCGCGCAGGCAGCCGTCGCCCGCCTGATGTCCGTAATGATCGTTGAATTTCTTGAACTGATCGACGTCGATCAACAGGAGCGAGATCTGCGTGCCGTCGCGCCGGGCGCGCGCCCATTCCTCCGCGAGGCGTTCGTCGAACGCGCGGCGGTTGGCAAGGCCGGTCAGGCCATCGGTGGTCGCGAGCGATGCCAGTTTGTCCTGCAAGTCCTTCTGCTCGGTCATGTCGCGCACGACCGCGACGACACCGTCGACCTCGCCGCTGTCGGAGGCTCGGGTCACGTGCAAGGCCGCCTCGGCCCAGATATCGCCCTTGTCGCGATGGCGCTGGCGATAGACGAACCGCGCTTCCTCGGCCTCGCCGTTCTTCAGCGCTGCGATAGCCTGCTCGACCCGCTCCATGTCGTCCGCGTGGATACCGGCCACCGCCGACGTGCCGAGCAGCTCCTCGGGAGACCAGCCGGTGATGCGCGCGCACGAGGGAGAGACGTAGAGCAGCCGGTTATCCAGCCCGATCCGGGATACCATGTCGCTGGATTGCTCGGCGAGCAGGCGGAAATGGGCTTCATTCGCGACTAGGGCCTGCGCCATTCGCTGCCGCTGCCAGAGCTGGCGGACCAGGTAGAAGCCGATCACCGCGATCAGCGCGACGAGGCCGAGCACGAAGGCCGTGCGTGCGGCTGCCGCGCGTCGCCAGGGCGCCAGCACGTCGTCCTGCGACTTGCTCGCCAGCACCATCAGCGGATAGCGGCTGCTGCGCTGATAGTAGCTCAGCCGCTGCACGCCATCGAGCGGCGACTTGAAATAGTAGACCGCAGCCGCCGGGCGACTTTTCCATTCCCTGAACAGCGGCGCATTGGAGAGGTCGCGCCCGATGAAGGCGCCGCTCTCGTCGTGGCTGCGCGCCAGCATGATACCGGCGTCGTTGAGCAGCGATGCCGAGCCGTTCGACCCGACGTCGAAGCGCTCGTAGAATTTCGCGAAATAGGCGACGTCGATCGTGAGCAGCGCGACACCGGCAAAGCTGCCGTCGGGGTGGTTGATCCGGCGTGACGCGGTGATGATCCACTGGCCGCCGGCGCGGCTCTTGATGGGCCGCCCGATCAGCGTGTCCTTCGCCGGGGAATCACGGTGCTGCCGGAAATATTCGCGATCGCTGTTGTTGAGCTTGGAGAAGTCGACATGCTCGGTCGTGGCAAGCCATCGGCCGGTTTCGTCATAGACGAAGATGCCGCGGATGCGCTCCGATGATTTGCGGGTCGGCAGGTAAGTCTGGAGCTTCGCGATCGTGTCCGGGCCGGTTCCGTCGAGTTCGAGCCGATGGACCAGTCCGACCAGGATCGTATCGGCGAGCTCGAACGTGTCGTCCGCGTGCTGGACCAGCGAATGCGCGAGGTTGGCGACGTCGATCTCGGCGTTCCTGAGATCGGCGTTGTGCGTTTCCCATTCGCGCCAGACGCTCAAGCCGAGGATCGCCACGCAGATCAGCACGACGAATCCCGCCGCCCAGAGCGGAAGGCGCGTCTTGCCGAGTTCGCGGTCCGTGACCATCGGCTTGCTCCAAATCGGAGCAAACCTCTCACTTTGGTCTTAACGGCCTGTTGCAACTTCCGCGATGATTTTGCGCGTCCGTAGTCAGCCGGAGGAGATCGTCGATATTTTGATCGACTCTCATCGTCGGATGTTAACTACGCCGCCGCGGCGTGATGTTTCGTGCGGCGTCTGCCGCGTCAGTCCATCAGCGTGAAGCCGACGCGCAGCGTCACCTGGTAGTGGCGGACGGCGCCATTCTCGATGTGACCGCGTGTCTGCACCACCTCGAACCATTTCATCTCGCGAACGGTCTTGGCGGCGCGGCTGATCGCGTTCTTGATCGCATCCTCGATCGAGGTCTCGGATGATCCGACCAGCTCCAGGATCTTGTAGACGTGATCCGACTCGGCTGTGGGCATGGTACGTCTCCCTCGTTTGCGTTGCGGCACCACCGCCACCCGCTCCCATTTGAACGGGTACCGGCGTTCCGGGTTCCATCGTCCGCCATGGCCCGCATGCGCCAGCCGAGGTGGAGTGCGCCGCACCCGCCTGCTAAGCGCTGTCCATGGATACGGCGCGGCGCGACAGGACGATCGGCTCTCTCTGCCTCGGCGTGACGGCGTTCGGCTGGGCGCTGAACTGGCCATTGATGAAGCTGCTGCTCCAGCAATGGCCGCCGCTGTTCGCGCGCGGGCTGGCCGGCGTCTGCGCCTCGCTCATTCTCGGCGCGCTGGCACTGAGCCGGAAGGAATCCTTCGCCGTTCCGCGCGAGGCGATTCCGCGGCTGTTGTTTGCGACCCTCACCAACGTCCTTGCCTGGATGGGGCTCGGCACGGTCGCGATGAAATATGTGACCGTGAGCGAGGGGGCTCTGCTCGCCTATACGATGCCGATCTGGGCCATGCTGTTCGCCTGGCCGGTGCTGGGTACGCGGCCGACCATGCGGGATATTTTGGGTCTCGTCCTCGGTGTCGCCGGCGTCGCGCTGCTGCTCGGCGGCAACGGCTTTGCGTTCGGCGCCGACAAGCTGCTCGGCATTGCGCTCGCACTGCTCTGCGCCATCCTGTTCGCGCTCGGCAATGTGCTCAACCGCAAGCCGCTGCCGATGCCGCCGCTCGTGGTCGTCGCCTGGCAGGTTGGGCTCGGCTGCGCCACGATGCTGATCCTCGGTATCCTGTTCGAGCATCCCGACATCACCGCGATCACCCCGCTGGGACTCGGCTGCTTCGTCTATATGACGTGGTGCCGATGGGCGTCTGTTACGTCACCTGGTTCGAGACGCTGCGCCGCCTGCCGCCAACCTCCGCCTCGACCGGCATGCTGATCGTCCCCGTGATCGGCGTCGTCTCCGCCGCGGTCATCCTGGGCGAGCCGCTGGGCCTGCGCGAATGGGCGGCGATGGCGCTCACGCTCGGCGGCGTGACGCTGGCGTTGCAGCGGGCGTAGAGGCGTTATTCCGCGGCCTGCGACAGGATGGGCGCCGACTGCGTCCCGCGCCACAGCAGCCGCAGCAGCAGGACCAGGAGCGCCATCAGGGCGAAGCCGCCCAGGGCGGGCGCGAAATGTTGGTCGGGATCGGCCTTCTGCCCGAATTGCACTGCGAGCCGCCCCGATTGCAACAGCCCATAGGCTCCGGCGAACAGGATCAGCCCGTATATGACGCTCCGCTCGCGCGGGCTCGCCATCCTGGCGAGATCGGGCAGCATCAGGGCCAGGCCGATCCCGACCATCGGCAGATCGTAATCATACGCATAGGGGCTGATCATCACGGATACCATTACGGCGGCACCGAGCGTGAAGGCCGGTGAAGCGCCCCGCGCCGCACCGAGAAGGACGGCGAACAAGGCCAGCCCGGCAACGGCCGTCTGTCCCCAGAAGGCGGCGCTTGCGGGAAGGCCGGCCTTGTACAGCGCCGCATAGGTCGAGATCATGCGGAAGAGTGGGTAGAAGCCCTGCTCGAGATAGCCCGCCGATTCCCTGATCGCTCCGAGCCACGCGAACCAGATCTGCCACCCGAAGAGGAGCGTGCAGAGCAGTGAGCTCGTCAATACGACGGCCGCGGCCGTTCCGAGCGCAATCCAGCGCCGCGTCACCAGCAGATAGACGCCGGCGGCAATCGCCAGGTGCGGCTTGATCACCATGGCGCCGAGCGCGAGGCCGGCCAACAGCTGACGACGCTCAACGTTGAGGCAGACGAGCCCGATCAGCGCCCCCGTCAGAAAGCCGTTCTGCCCGCAGCCGATGGTGATCGCCATCGCCGGAAACAGGATCACCAGCACCTGCGCGAAATTCCGGTCGGCGATCGCCCGGAGCGTCACGAGATAGAGCGCAAGTGTCGCGGCGGTGAAGAGGAGATAACCGACGCCGACCGGCAGGAATGCGAACGGCGCGAGCAGGAGGTCGTATTGCGGCGGATAGGTCCAGGGCATGAAACCGGTGGCGCCGCCGGCGGCCTCCATCTGCATCTTCAGCAGGGCATCGAAATGATAGACTTGGTCGAGATCGCCGCGCCAGACGTGCTGCGCGACGATGTGAAAGGCATCGAAATCGGCGAGCTCGCGATCCGTCCAGCCGCCGAAACGTGCGAACCAGAAGGTCTTGAAGACGGCGATCGACGCCAGCGCCGCCAGCACGTAGCGGATATAGGCAGTCCGCTTCGACGGCGAGGACTGAACCGCTTCCAGCGTCTCGGCAAACATGAGCGACGACCTTGGACCTGATGGATCGGCGGTTGGGCGGGCAGGGCCGCGGATCCCGCCCAAACTGCCATCGGAGGCTTAAGGGACGGTAACGAATGCGGAAGGATTTGGCGCCGGCGCCCCTCTGGCGGAGCCGGGCGCGCGGAACTGGCCCGGTTAACCGCCGATCTTGCGCCGGGGTGACGCGATTCCCGGCCGGCCCGAATGCGATGTCGAGATGACCATTTCGAAATCGCCCGCCGGCACAGATGGCCGTGCTTGCCCGCTCGAAGACAGGCGAGCTAACCTGCGCATATCCTGCGAAGCTTTCTGCCAAGTTCGATGTGCGGTGATGATCGACAGTTGGACGAAGGGCGCTCTGGTTGCGATCGGCCTGTCTGCCGTGCCTGCGCCGGGCGTCGCGCAGGACGATCTCGATGCTGCGCCCGGCACGATGACGCTGCAAGTGACCACCGATCCCTCCATGATCGAGTGCCGCAAGCTTGAGACGGTCAATCCCGCCTTGCTCGCGTTCCTGCCGCTGCGCCGGACTTTCAACGATGACTTTGACGAGCATCCGCTTGCGACAGGTCGCTGGGTGCCGCATTACGCCGGCGGTGCGGCGTGGCCGGAAGCGCGCTATTGGGGCGGTGACGGCTCCGACTTCAAGCGCAAGACCAGCGCCAATGGCGAGCAGCAGATCTACGTCGATCCGCGCTATTCGGGGCGTGCGGGGATGCCGCTTGGGCTCGATCCGTTCAAGGTGAAAGACGGTGTGCTCTCGATCGTCGCCAGCCGCACGCCGCCGGAACTGAAGTCCGTTCTGTTCAACAACGAGTACATCTCGGGAATCCTGACCACGCAGGGCACGTTCGCGCAGAAGCACGGCTATTTCGAAATCCGCGCCAAGGTGCCGGTCGGTCACGCCGTGTGGCCGGCGTTCTGGATGCTGGCGGACGACGGCGGCTGGCCGCCGGAGGTCGACGTGCTGGAAGGCCGGGGCGAACGGCCCGGCGATCTCGTGATGACGACGCATTGGCGGATTCCGTCGACCCAGAAGATTCAGTCCTGCGGCTTTGACTATGCGGTCGGCGATGCCTCCAGCGTGTTCCACAATTACGGTGTGCTGTGGGAGGAGGATCGCCTGGTCTATTTCATCGACCGCAAGCCGGTCTCCGACATCAAGGTGCCGATCGGCTTCGACGATCCCATGTACATGATCGTCAATCTCGCGATCGGATCGAAATTCTTTCTCGGTGTCGGTCCGGTCGATGCGGAATCACCGCCCACCGTCGCATTCGAGATCGACCGGATTTCCGCCTATCAGATCGACATGGAGCAGGCTCGGAGATAGCGATGTCAGCTGATGTCTCGCGGCGCGATCTTGCGAAGCTCGCGGGGCTCGCCGCGCTTGGTGCAGCGGCGGGTGCCAAAGCTGCAGATAACAAGGCTGCGGATAACAAGGCTGCAGATAATGAGACGCCCGCATCGGCCGATCGCCACGCGCCCTTTCCCAAGGACTTTTTGTGGGGCACAGCGACCTCGTCCTACCAGATCGAAGGCGCCGTCGATGAGGACGGCCGCGGCCAATCGATCTGGGATGTCTTCAGCCACACGCCCGGCAAGATCGAGGACGGCTCGACTGGCGACCGCGCCAACGAGCATTATCACCGCTACAAGGACGACGTCGCGCTGATTAAGGCGCTCGGCGTCAAGGCCTACCGCTTCTCGATTGCGTGGCCGCGGGTGTTTCCGGATGGATCGGGCCAGCCCAATCCGAAGGGGCTCGATTTCTACAACCGGCTCGTTGACGAGCTGCTCGCGAACGGCATCGAGCCCTATGCGACGCTCTATCATTGGGACCTGCCACAGGTGCTCCAGGATCGCGTCGGCGGCTGGCAGTCGAGCGACACGTCGAAGGCTTTTGCAGATTACGCCGCCTATGTCGCCGCGCGCCTGACCGATCGCGTCAAAACCATCTTCACCGTGAATGAGGTCGGGCGCTTCGTAAATTTCGGCTATGGCTGGGGCATCGACGCGCCCGGCCTCAAGCTGCCGGCGGCGCAGCTCAACCAGGCGCGCCATCACGTCGCGCTGGCGCATGGGCTTGCCGTGCAGGCGATCCGCGCGTCGGGCCGCGCCGGCACCCGCGTCGGTGCCGCCGAAAACATCGCGGCCTGCGTGCCCGCGATCGCAACGCCGGAAAATATCCGCGCCGCCGAGATCGCGACGCGTGAGCTCAACGCCGGCTTTCTTGGCGTGGTGCTGGAGGGCAAGTACACCGACGGCTTCCTCGCCTATGCCGGCGCGGATGCGCCGAAATTCACCCCTGAGGAATTGAAGATCATCGGCACGCCCAACGATTTCGTCGGGCTCAACATCTACGCGCCGCAATACTACGTCACGGCCTCTGATCGCGCGCCGGGCGTCCGCGTGCTGCCGTTCCCAACCTCGTTCCCGCGCATGAACTCGGAATGGCTGCGGGTCGGCCCTGAGGTGATCTACTGGGCCCCGCGTCTCGCCGCAAAAATCTGGAACATCGAGACCATCTATATCAGCGAGAACGGCACCTCGTCCGAGGACAAGATTTCCGCCGACGGCCAGGTCTACGATCTCGACCGCATCATGTTCCTGCGCAATTACCTGACCCAGATGCAGCGTGCGATCGCCGAGGGCGTGCCGATTCGCGGCTATTTCCTGTGGAGCCTGATGGACAATTTCGAGTGGATCTACGGCTACGGCAAGCGCTTCGGCCTCTACCGGGTCGACTTCGAGACCCAAGCGCGCGTGCCGAAGCTGAGCGCGGCGTTCTATCGCGACGTGGTGATGCGGAATGCGATCGGGGTGTGAGCCGAAGGCGACGCTTCTATCGTCGTCTTGCGCACATCGAACTTACGGCTCGATCTTGCATTCGAACGGGGGCGCCAGGGATGGCGCGGGATTGACATCGGAGCATGCGATCCCCGGGACCGAATGGTTGCGCCGGTCGATCGGGCACCATCTACCTTCTTGCCTGGCCCAGGCGATGCCACGATTGCGTGGCGCGAAATAGACGGGTTCGTCATATTGCGGCTCGACCATCACGTGTCCTGCCGTGTCGACCAGCCCCCATTTGCCGTTTCTCAAGAACGTCAGAAGTCCGAAGTCGAGATTGGCGCCGACGCGCTCGGCATCGGCGTCGATCCAAACCTCGCCGGCGGGAGACAGGATCACGCGCTTTCCGCCAGCCTGCGACATGAGCGCGCTGCTGATATCGCACATGACGCCCGGGCGAGGTTGCATGACCCAGGATTGATCCTTGAGCCGCATGATGCCTGTCGCTCCGTCGGTCGAAGCAAAGACGGTGCCGTCTTGTCGGATTCGAACGGCGTCGAATTTGGGCTCGATCAGCCATGTCCCATCCGATTTCATGACGCCGCGCTTACCGTCAATGGACGCGACAAAGGGATCGGGATTGGTCGAAAGGTAGTCGAATCGGGGCTCGACGAGCCAACTCCCGTCGGACCTGATGCGTCCCCATTTGCCATCGACTTTGGCATTCCTGGCATCCCGTCCAATTCGCACGACTGCCTCGAACTGCATCGGCGCGATAGGCTGCAAGCGTGCGTCAACAAGCTGGAACGTGTCTCCGGTTTGCAGGGTGTACGGCGGTGCGGCGCCGCATGTCGCATCGATCAACCGGCTTCCAGGAGGTTGCAGAGGATTTCCGCCTTCCGTGAAATACAGCCATTGCTTGTTCTTGTAGGCGATCAGCCGCTTGTCTTCACAATGCTGGACGGGTTGATCGAACGCTGCGTCGAGCACAGTACGGCCGTCGAGGTCCAGAAGACCCCAGTGGTCCGCCTGCTTGAAGTGCCATCCGTACGGCACCTCGGAGGAGCCTTCGTTACGGGCAATCGCCAGATAAATTTGCTGGTGACTGGTTTGGAATATCCAGGATCCGGACTTGTCAATCACGCCGAAGCTGCCGTCTCGTTCTGCCGATGTGCGCCCAACGCCGAGCCTGAACGGCCAGGCCGTGTC
Organism: Bradyrhizobium sp. MOS001; assembly: GCF_004634465.1. NCBI lineage: Bacteria > Pseudomonadati > Pseudomonadota > Alphaproteobacteria > Hyphomicrobiales > Nitrobacteraceae > Bradyrhizobium > Bradyrhizobium sp. MOS001. Next base: position 50,742 of record NZ_SPVJ01000040.1, on the reverse strand, counting down.
GAAGACGGGCTCGATGGCGAATTTCCCTGTGCCATCAATGAAGCCAACCTTGCTGCTGAGAGTCACGCGCGCCAGGCCGTCACTTAGGGCTTCCGCCCGCTGAAACTTCGGCTCGACCAGCCAGCTTCCATCGGCTTGCAACAACCCCCACAATCCGCCTCTTTCGACCCAGCGAACTGATGGACTTGTCTTGTCGAATTCGCGCGATGGCGGCGCCGCCGGTTCTATCCATTGTCCGGAGAGATCGATCACGCCATTCGTCTTGAATTCGAAGGGGGCGGAGACACTGACGCTGTTTGAGGTGTAGGTGGTCCTTATCCCCGAGAAATCCTCGGCGCCAATGGTTCCGCCGCGTCGCGGAAAATCCGACACGCGGAAGCGGTCGGGACCGATCGCCTCGATGAAGCCGTATGTCGGCGCGAAGATCATCTTGCCGTCACGATCGATCAGGCCCGACTTGCCCCCGACCTCGACTTGCGCAAAGCCAAACTTGTAGTCGTCCACGAGGCCGTATTGCGGTGCGGCGACCTCGTGCCCCTCGTCGTCGACGAAGCCGTACAGTCCTCCGCTGCGAACTGCGGCGCGTTTGTCCGAGAAGTCGCCGACCCAATCGTATCGCGGCGGCACGGCCACCGAACCGTCAGGCCGAACCGCGCCGCACAGGCCGCCCGGGAAGGTGCACACGGCCAACGGAGAGTCCACCGGCTTGCCGGATCCCGAGCGGTCCTTGGCCGCGATCTCGGCTTGAAGGACGGCCTTGCCGACAGGCGTAAGCTCCGACGGCATGTCCTGTGCAGTCGCGCCATTCGTGAACGCGAGAACAAACAATGCGACTCTGAACCAGCTGCATGCACCCATCGCGACTTTCCCGGTATTCCGATTTTGGTCGAATACCGATGATCCGTGGCGAGAACGTGTCAGAACATGGTGTTGCAACCTAAGAGATTGCGCCGCATCGAGTCTGGCGAGTACCGCAGCTGAACGCGGCGTTCTGTCGTAACGCTTGGGCATCGCGGCCGCTCCGTTGCAATCGAAACAAAGATCCCGCGATTGGAAACATTCCCGTAGTGCGGTCCACGCACAGAAAGGTGGTGAATCGAACCAAAGGAATAAGTATGAGCCGTCATTTTGGGCAACGCGCGGTTGTCATCGGAGCGGGGATTGGAGGATTGTCTGCCGCCGGTGCGCTTTCTTCCGCCTTCCAGGAAGTCGTCATTCTCGAACGCGATGTCCTGCCGGCTTCGATCATGTCCCGCGCCGGCGTTCCCCAGGATCGGCATCCGCATCTTCTTCTGGCCGGTGGGCTGCAGGCCCTCGACTCCCTTTTCCCGGGTTTCGCGCAGGATCTTGCCGCCGCCGGTGCAGTTCCCGTGAATGTCTTCAAGGACGTCCAGTACGAGCGGCCAGATGTCGGCGCGCTGCCAAGGCGCGACTGCGGGACGTCGCTGCTGTGCGGCTCGCGGCCGCTGATCGAGCATACGCTGCGCCGAAAGGTGACTGCGATCGCCAATGTCAAAGTGCAATCGCAGAGCCGCGTGATGGAGATTGTGCCGGCTGCAACCCGGCCGATGGTGAAGTTCGAGAACGACGCAGGCGTTGGTGCGGCGATCGAGGCGGATCTCGTGGTGGACGCATCCGGCCGCGGCGCGCCGACGCTCGGCCTGCTCGATGTGCTTGGCTGGGAGCGGCCGCAGGAGACCGTCGTGGGCGTCGACATCAGCTACACCACCGCGGTTCTGCGGCCGGGGCGAACCTCGTTCGACTGGCAAAATCTGGTCACGTTGCCCGATCCCGCCGCGTCGGCGACAGCCGGCTTGATCATTCCTCTCGAAGGCGGGCGCTGGTTTACATCGATCTCCCATCACGGCGCGACGAATTGCCCCGGCACGTGGGAGGACTATCTTGCGGCTGCGCGCCAATTGAAGACGCCGGCGATCTACAACGCAGTCTACAAGCTCTTGCCACCCGGAGGCCTCCGGCATTTCGTGTTTGACGCGAGCCGCTGGCGGCATTTTGAACGGCTCAAGCGGCTGCCGCGCGGGATTCTCCCCGTGGCGGACTCGCTGTGCCGGTTCAATCCGGTCTACGGGCAGGGCATGACGGTCGCCGCGCGAGAGGCAAAGTTGCTGCGCGAGATCCTGGATCGCGTCGCCGGGGAGGCGGACCCGATCGAGGCCCTCCAGGCTGGGTTCATGTCCGAAGTGGGCGCGCTGCTTCAGGCACCCTGGAACATGGGCGTGAACGCTGACTTCGCCTATCCAACCACGCGCGGCGAGCGCCCGGAGCGGTACGAGGAAAGCCGGCAGTTCGAAGCCGCTCTATTCCGGGCTGTCGTGGCCGATCCGGTGGTCCAGCGCGCGTTCTCGGATGTCGTGCAACTCATGGAGCCGTTCGACCTGATCAATTCGCCCGATATCCGCCAACGAATCGAGGCTCATTCGCTGGCGCAGAATGCGTGACGTTCGATAAAACGAACCGAGGACCCGACGGGTCCTCGATCTTTCGATTTCAGCAGGTCGCACGAACGGCCGAGCGCGAACAGCGTCGCCCTACGGATCCAGCTCCGTATCCCAGTAGAGATAATCCAGCCAGCTGTCGTGCAGATAGTTCGGCGGGAACAGGCGGCCGTTGCGGTGGAGCTGGTGCACGGTCGGCGCGAACGCGCTCTGGCGCGGAAACATTTTTGCCTGCGCCGGCGTCAGATTACCCTTGCGCAGATTACAGGGCGAGCACGCCGCGACCACGTTCTCCCAGGTGGTCTGGCCGCCTTTGCTGCGCGGGACGATGTGGTCGAAGGTGAGGTCTTCGGGCGAGCCGCAATATTGGCAGGCAAAACGATCGCGCAGGAAGACGTTGAATCGGGTGAACGCGGGATGCGTGGTCGGCTTGACGAAGGATTTGAGCGAGACGACGCTGGGCAGCTGCATTTGCAGCGTGGGACTGTGGACCGCCTGATCGTAATGCGCGACGATGTTGACGCGGTCGAGGAACACCGCCTTGATCGCGTCCTGCCACGACCAGAGAGACAGCGGGTAGTAACTCAGCGGCCGGAAGTCCGCATTCAGCACCAACACCGGCCAACTGCCTTGCGAGACATGTGCGTTCAAGTAACGCTCCTGGCCTCCAATATACGCTGCGAAGCAGCATGTACTGACATACTACATGCAGCGTGACGGGATTGTGAAGCCCGTTGAGCGACTTATTCAGATGCACGCAATGCGGCGGCGGGGTGGCAAAGCGCTCAAAACCGCCGTGATTTGGGGGGCGAGGACGACGCCGGGGGGAGGCAGGGTCGGCCCGACAGCGCATCGCGGCTTCGCCCGCCCAACTATTCCCGCACCCGCTCCAGCTTCTGCAAGCACCGCGTGGCGCGCACCACGGCCGGCATCTCCTGGTCCGGAAAACTCGTCTTCCAGTCGGTGACGCCGACCTCGCCGACATAGATGTCGCCCTTCGAATCCAGCGCGATGCCGTGCGGAGCCAGGAATTTTCCGCTGGCGACACCCGGCCCTTCTTCGCCGCCGAGCCGCGCGATGCGTTTGCCTTGTGCGTCCACGATCGACAGCCGCGGGCCGAGATTGGGCACCTTGCGGTTGACGGCGAGGCCCGGGCCGAGCTCGCCGATTACGAATGTCGGGCTCTTGCCGCCACCACAGCAGCACAGTGCGCAGGGCCGGTGCAGGTTGTTCCACTGCGTCTCGTACCTGCCCTCCCCATCGAACACCTGCACGCGATGGTTCTCGCGGTCGGCGACATAGACAAAACCGTCGGCGTCGGCGGCGATGTTGTGCACGATGTTGAACTGGCCGGGATCGGTGCCGGGCTCGCCCCAGCTCTTGAGCAGCTTGCCGTCCGGCGTGAACTTGTGCACGCGCGCATTGCCATAGCCGTCGGAGACGTAGATATCGCCCTTCGGCGACAGCGCGGTATGGGTGCAGCGATGGAACGGATCGCCGCTCATGAACGGCGACGGCTTCTCGGGGATGCCGATCGTCAGCAGGACCTTGCCGTCGGTGGTGCATTTGCGCACGGTGTGGTCGCCGTCATCGGTGCAGTAGAGATTGTCGTCGGCATCGATGTGCAGGCCGTGCGCGCGGGAGAACAGGCCTTCACCCCAGCTTCGGAGGAAATTGCCCTCGCGATCCAGCACCACCATCGGATGGCCCCCCCGGTTGAAGACGTAGACGCGGTCCTTGCTGTCGACGGCGACCGAGGCGACGTCGGTCAGCGTCCAGCCGTCGGGCAGCTTCGCAAAATTGTCGACGACGCGGTAGCGGTGCTCGCTGGTGCCGAGAATGGCAGGCATTTGTTTTTCCTCTTCTTCGTTTCAGCGGCGCGATCGTCTCTACACTGTCATTGCGAGCGCAGCGAAGCAATCCAGACTGTCTTCGCGGAAAGATCCTGGATTGCTTCGCTGCGCTCGCAATGACGAGGCTTAAGCGGCGCCCGCCTCACGCCCCAAAATCCCTTCCTCGATCGCCTTGATCTGGAGCGCGAGATATTTCGAGTTGATCCGGCACTGCGCGAGGCTGCCGGCGATGAACCACAGGCCGGGCTGCTTCGTCCGCGCGTACATGTTGCGCAGCTCCAGGCCGTCGCCAAAGCCCCAGACCGGGCCGACGCGGTCGGCGACGCCGTCGCCGAACAGTTTTCGCACCAGATATTCCTGCGGCTTGTAGCCGGTGGAGAGCACGATGAGGTCGGCCGGAATGGTCGCGCCGTCCTTCATCCGTGCGCCTTCGGCCGTGAAGCTCTCGACGTCTGCAAACTGCCTGAGCCCGATCGCGCCCTCGACGATCAGGTTGGAGCAGCCGACATTGAAATAATAGCCACCACCGCGGGTGAGGTATTTGAACTGCCAGCCGGTGCCGGCCTCGCCGAAGTCGAGCTTGAATCCGACTTTGCGCAGGCCGTCGAGCAGCTCCTTGTCGAGCTCCTTCGACTGCTCGGTCAGCATCACATGGGTTTTCTTCGCGAGCGGCGTCGGCATCGAGGTCGCGATCAGGTCGTTGTCCTCGAGCGTGCCTTCGTTGTAGGTCGCATAGGCGAGCTGGGCCGACGGCTCGATATTGGTGACCAGCGTCGGCGAGCGCTGCACCAGTGTCACCTCGGCGCCGCTGGAGCAGAGATCCTGCGCGATGTCATGGCCGCTGTTGCCGGTGCCGATCACGATGGCGCGCTTGCCGGTCCAGTTCTCGCCGTCCTCGTAGCGGCTCGAATGCAGCAGCGTGCCTTTGAAATTGGCGAGGGTCGGAATATCAGGCACATTCGCGATGCCGCTGACGCCAGTCGCCATCACCACATGGCGCGGCCGCATGGTGCGCTTGCTGCCGTCGGCGCGCCGCAGCGTGACGGTCCAGCAGCCCTTCGCGTCGTCATAGCTGCCGCCCTCGAACTCGGCGCCGGTCCAGAAATCCAGCTCCATCGCGTCGACATAGGCTTCGAACCAGTTGGCGAGCTTGTCCTTCGGGATGTAGGTCGGCCAGTTCGGCGGGAACGGCATGTAGGGCAAATGATTGACCTGCACCTGGTTATGCAGGGTCAGCGCGTGATAGCGCTTGCGCCAATTGTCGCCGATCCGCGTCTCGCGATCGACGATCAGCGTGTCGATCTTCAATTGCTTCAGCCGTGCTGCAATCGCAAGGCCGGCCTGGCCGCCGCCGACCACCAGCACGGCAGGATCGCGATCGGCGTAGTCGCGGGCTGCGTTACGCAAATCGAGCCAGTTCGGCCCGCGGAAATCGCGTGAATAGGCCTGCCCCCGCGGACGCGACGTGCCGAGTTGCTCCTCGAAGCCTTTGAGCTCATCGAGCGCGGTGAGCAGCGTCCACGCCTTCAGCCGGTCGCCATCGGCGGTATCGGGCACGAGCCGGACGATGCCGCTGCCGCGACCGATCACGGTCTCGAAATTGAAGATGATCTCGATATTGCTGGTGCCGGCGCGCGTAACCCAGCGCGGCGCCGCGCGGTTGGGCGCGATCGTGAAGCTGGTCGGCGCCGCCCGTGGCGCGAGCGCCCTCAGCGCTTGGGCAATCCGGTCGTGGCCCGCGATCGTTTGCAGGTTCCAGCTCAGCGCCAGCACATCGCGCCAAAAACTGTCGGCGAGGAAGAGATGGTCCAGTGCGGCCGGATCAGGCTTGCCGAGCGAGCGCTCGAACTCATCGAGCCAGGCTTGCGCCGAGACGGAAATATCCTTCGTCTTGTCCAGCATGCGCGACCTCGTGGCCGTCTTCGCGGCGTTTCCTCTGAGGTTGACGCTATACCGGTTCGAGGAGCCTCGAAAGCGGTTTACCCGAGCAGAGAGAGCATGTGGCCCTGCTCCGGCGGAATACGCCCTTTCAGCGTATCGAGAAACACCTGCCGCACCGCGTCGGGTCCGCGGCTCTCGACCACGGTCAGGCTTCTCTCCAGGAGCGGCGCAAAGCCGGACCATGCCGCGCCAAAGCGCTGCTCGATGCCGCCCGGGCCCCATTCCTTGGCGCGCTTGCGGATCTGGTCGGGCGCGAAGAACCAGCGCGGCTTTGCACCGGGCAGCTCGCCTTCGTCGGGCTCGGTGGCGCGATGCGTCAATCCGACGCGTACGGAGCATTTCATCCGGTCGCCGAAGTGCCGATGCAATCCGGCGCGCAGCGCACTGTTGCCGGCCATGTCAACGAAGGCGATCGGCGCGCCCGATGGCAACGACGCAATGCGGTCATAGGTGACGACCTCGTCACAGCAACCGAGCGACGAGACAAAGTCGACATTGCCGGCGGACGTCAGCCCGATCACCTTGCGGCCGCGCGCGTGCAACAGATGCGCAAGGCCGAACGCGGTCTTGCTCGAGGCGCTGGAGAGCAGCACGGTGCGGGCGCCGAAATCGTCGTTCTTGGCCAGAAAGTCGTCGACCAGGAACGACAGCATGAATAGCGGCCGCAGCAGCGCCTGGTAATCGCCCTTCCGGCCGGCGTAAGCGGGATCGCCGCTGACGCGGGCATAGGCGTTGTAGACCGGCGCCACGCCCTGCCGGTGTGCGGCACCGTCGCGAAGGCCGCGCTTGCTCACGTCGGTCGCCTCGATGACGAGATGCGTCGCCATCGGGAAATAGCCGAACAGGCGCTCGCCCACGGCGATGTTCGGATGACTGGACGCGAGCACCTCGCCAAAGCCCCATACCGGAATGTTGCCAAAACCGTTCGGCGCGGGAAAGAGCTGCCAGTATTTCAACTCGTCGCCCATCACCGCATAGGTGATGTTGTTGGCGGTGAAGGCGAAGCGGTCGACCTTCACGAGCAGGGCGTCAGGCGGCAGCGTATCCGCGCCGGGAAGCTCGGTCGTGACCACCTTGCACTGGTCGAGGTTATCTTTCGCAACGACGAAGTCGATCGATGTCATGGCTTTGATCCGGGCTCTGTCTGCGCCGGCATTTCATCGTTCACCCATGATCTTTTTGCAACAGCAACATAGTTTAAAACGCCGTTCGCAGCCGTTCGTTACGCGCCGGCGCGTGCGTGGCCCGCCCAATAGGGCTCACGCAGCTTGCGCTTGAAGATCTTTCCCGTCGCCTCGCGCGGCAGCGCGTCGCGGAATTCGACGTCCTTCGGCACCTTGAAATTGGCAAGCCGCTCGCGCAGGAACGAGTGGACCGCCGCGGACGAGAGCGCTGCGCCCGGCTCCGGCTCGACATAGGCGCAGAGCCGCTCGCCAAATTCCGCGTCGGGAATACCGAACACCGCGCAATCGCGCACGCCGGGCATTCCGATCAGCGCATTCTCGATCTCCGCCGGATAGATGTTGACGCCGCCGGAGATCACCATGTCGCGCTTGCGGTCGCACAGGAACAGATAGCCGTCCTCGTCGAGATAGCCGACGTCGCCGACGCTGACGAGACCGTCGCGGCCCGCCTCGGCGCGGGCCTCGGCCTTGCCGTGATAGTCGAAATCCGGCACCGAGGCCTGCCGCATGTAGATTTCACCGGGTTCGTTGACGTCGCACGGGCTGCCGTCGGCGCGGAAGATCTTGACGACACCGCCCTCGATGGCGCGGCCGACGGTGCCGGGCTTCTTCAGCGCCTCCGCCGCGGAGTGCCACACCGGAATTCCGGTCTCGGTCGAGCCGAAATATTCGTTGATGACGCCACCCCACCAATCGATCATCGCCTTCTTCACGTCGGGCGGGCAGGGCGCCGCGCCATGAACGACAAAGCGCAGCGACGACAGGTCGTAACGCCGCTTCACGTCGTCGGGCAGCCGCAGCAAGCGGACGAACATCGTCGGAACCATATGCATGTGCGTGACGCGATGGCGCTCGATCAGTTGCAGCAGGTCTTCGGGATCGAAGCGCGGCTCCAGCACGATGGTGCAGCCACTGCGATAGGCTAGCATGCCGTAGGAGTGCGGAGCGGAATGGTACATCGGGCCGTTCATCAGCACGACCTGATCCTCGTTCGGCTTCACACCGTAGGCGATCGCCCCGACGCGCTCGGAGGCTGCGACCTGCTCGGGGCGCATCGGCATGCGCCGCACCCCCTTCGGCATGCCCGTCGTGCCCGACGTGTAGAACATCGGCGCGCTGCGGCGTGGCGGCTGGGTGAGTTCCGCCTGGCTGTCCCGCCATTTGTCCCAATCGGTCAATCCGTCCGGCACCTTTGCGAGTGCAGCGGGGATGTCGAACGCGCCGGCGATCTCCGGCGGCGTCGGCACGACCATCAGCGCCAGTTCCTCCGGCAGGCCGTCGCGAATCTGCGGCAGCAGGTCGGCATGGCAGATCAGGATGTCGGCGCCGCTGTCGGCCAGGATATAGCGGACTTCGGCAGCCTTCAGATGCCAGTTGATCGGCACCACCGGTCGGCCGAGCGCGGCGGAAGCCGCGACCACCTCGAACAGGGCGAAGTCATTGCGCAGCATCATGGCGACCGGCGTGCCCTCGCGCCCGCCGAGCGCGCTGATCCCGCCTGCGGCCCGCCTGATCCGCGCATGGAGTTCTGCATAATCGATCCTGCGCTCGCCGCTGATGATCATGGGATGTCCTCTACCGGTCATCGAGAATGCCGCCGAACGGCACCCAGCTCTTGCCGTTGAAGCGGCGGAGCTGCAGCTGCTGGAACGGCAGATAGTCGTCCGGACCGGTCGACACGCTCATTCCGGGCAACAGCAGCGGCAGCTTCACCTCTTTCAGCGACGCGGCCTGCTTCAAGATGTTGTCGCGGCTGACATCGTCCTTGCAGGCGTTCAGCACCGTCATCAGCAGCGTGGCATAGTGATAGCCCGCGGCGTAGTTGGAGTTCGAGAGATCCGCGGTCGGCATGTATTGCTTCATGAACGCGAAATATGACTTCACGCCGGGATCGTCGGCCCATTGCGGGTCCATCGTGTCCTTCTGGTTGCTCGACGAGATCAGCCCGACCGCATTGTCCAGTCCCGCCGGCTCCAGGAACGAGATCGAGGAGGCCGAGGTCGGCACGAACAACAGCTCCGGCTTCCAGCCGATCTCGGCTACACCCTTGACCATCTGCGAGGTGAACTTGCCGAGCACCACGCCAAACAGCACGTTGGCGCCTGACGCTTTCAGCGTCGAGAGCTGCGAGCTGATCGTCGGCGCGCTGGTCTCGTAGCTCGCCTCCGCGATGATCATGCTTGCGGCCTTGGGCCCGAGCGCGCGCTTGAAGCCCGCGACATAGTCGCGGCCGAAATCGTCGTTCTGGGACAGGATCGCGATCTTCGCGTCGGGCTTGGCCTGCAAGATATACTTGGCATAGACGACGCCCTCGGATTCGTAGGCCGCCATGCCTGGCATCGTCCAGGGATTCTTCTGCGGATCGGCCCATTTGGTGGCGCCCGAGAGCACGAACAGCTGCGGCACCTTCTTGGCGTTGAGGTAACGCTGCACGGCGCTGTTGGTGGCGGTGCCGAGCGAGCCGAACATCATCAGCACCTCGTCCTGCTCCACCAGCTTGCGGGTCTGCTCGACCGTCTTCGGCGGCGAGTAGGCGTCGTCCAGCGTGATGAACTTGACCTTGCGGCCGTTGATGCCGCCCTCCGCGTTGACCTTCTCGAAGAACGCCTCCTGCGTCCGTCCGATCGCGCCGAAGCCGGATGCCGGACCGCTATAGGGCAGGGTCTGCCCGATCCGGATCTCGTCCGCACCGGCGCTGCCGGCGGCAAGCGTCAGCAAAGACAGGCCTGTCAGCGCGGCTGTCAGCTTCATGATGTCCTCCCGTTTGTCTTGTCAGTCCAATTTTCTTGTCGGACCAAGCCGTCAGGCGCTGGCGCGCATCAGGAAATCCTGCCGGGCCTGATCGAATTCGCCCTTCATCCGGTCGACCAGCTCGGCCACCGGCGGCGCATCCAGGATCTGGCCGATGCCCTGGCCCGAGCCCCAGATGTCGCGCCACGCCTTGGATTTCATGTTGCCGCCGGAGCCGAAGTTCATTTTCGTCTTGTCGGCAACCGGGAGATTGTCCGGATCGAGCCCGGCGGCGGCAATCGAGGGGCCGAGATAGTTGCCGTGCACGCCGGTGAACAGGTTGGTGTAGACGATGTCGTGCGCGGCGTGCTGCGTCAGCGCGGACTTGTAGGCTTCGTCGGCATTGGCTTCCTGTGTCGCGATGAAGCGCGTGCCCATATAGGCGAGGTCAGCGCCCAGCGTCAGCGCGGAGGCGATACCAAAACCGTCGCTGATTGCGCCCGACAGCAGGATCGCGCCGTCGAACCATTGCTTGACCTCGCGCACCAGCGCGAAAGGCGACAGCATGCCGGCATGCCCACCCGCGCCGGCGCAGACCAGGATCAGGCCGTCGACGCCCTGCTCGGCGGCTTTCCGCGCGTGCTTGACGTTGATGACATCGTGGAACACCAGCCCGCCATAGGAGTGCGCGGCCTCGACGATCTCGGCGGGCGGCCGCAGCGAGGTGATGATGATGGGCGCCCTGTGCTTCACACAGGTTTCCATGTCCTTCATCAAGCGGTCGTTGGAGGCATGGCAGATCTGGTTGACGGCGTAGGGCGCGACCTTCTTGCCGGGATTGCGCGATTTGTATTCGCCGAGCTCGTCCTCGATGCGGCTCAGCCACTCGTCGAGCTTTTCCACCGGACGGGCGTTGAGCGCCGGAAACGAGCCGACGACACCGGCCTTGCATTGGGCGATCACCAGCTCCGGCCCGGAGACGATGAAGAGGGGCGAGCCGACCACGGGCAGCTCCAGATTGTTCTTGAGCAGAGCGGGCAGTGCCATCCGATCCTCCTGACGACGCGCGTCAACGGCCTGCCGGCCGGGGTGAGCGCTTCCATGTCGATTGTCGCGCCGGCGGGGTGTCCGCCGCTTGCGTGTTTGACCCCACTATAGGGTTGGACGGCGCGCAGGGGATCGTTCAATATTGAACAAGCGGATATTCACATTTGTACGGAGCCGGCGGTGGATTGGGATCTCTGCAAGACCTTCGTCGCGGTCGCCGACACCGGCAGCTTCACCGCGGCGGCAAAGCGCCTGCACGCCAGCCATCCGACCGTCAGCCGCAAGATCGCGGCGCTGGAGGCGCAGCTCGGCACCAAGCTGCTGGCGCGGGCCGCCGATGGCTTCGTGCTTACCGCCGATGGACGTACGCTGCGAGAGCATGCCGAGGCGATGGCGGCTGCCGCGCTCCGCGCCGAAGCCGCCGTAGGCGCCGGCGGGCGTAAGGCGCGCGGCACGGTCAAGCTGTCGATCGGCGCAACGCTGGCCTCGCACTGGCTGATGCCGCGGCTGCGCTCTTTTCTCAGCGCACATGATCACATTCGGCTCGAGATCATCACCCATCCGTTTCCGGCCAGCGTGCGCCGCCGGGAAGCCGACGTCGTGCTGCGCCCGGTCGACAGCGGTGAGGAAAATCTGGTCGGTCGCAGGGTCGGCCGCCTCGGCACCGGCTTCTATGCCTCGCGCGACTATGCCGCGGGCCGGTCCATGCCGGAGCGGAGCAGCGAGTGGAAGGGGCACAGCGTCATCGGCTTCGCCGACCAGGATTCGAACGCGCAGCTGGCGCGCTGGAGCGATGCGATCACCCGGCAAGGCACCATGGTGATGCGCTGCTCGTCGCAGGGCGACATGCTGGCGGCGGTGCGCGCCGGAATCGGAATCTCTGCGCTGTCCTGCTTCGTCGCGGAGAGCTATCCGGACCTCGTGCGCGTCGCGCCGCAGAAACTCGTCAGCGTCGCCGATCTCTGGCTGCTCGCCCATCCCGATCTGGTCGAGTTGTCCGCGGTGCGGGCCGTCGTCGACTTCGTGGCCGAATGCGCCCGCGCCGATCGCGAGCGGCTGCGAGGCTAGGGGGCCTGGTGCCCCGGACGCAGCGCAGCACGCAGTGATGCGCTGCTGAGCCGGGGCCCATGCTCCAACTCGCCAAGCCCATGGGTCCCGGCTCTGCGGTGCGTCACTTCGTGCCGCACCGCGTCCGGGACACGACCTATCTGTCGTCGTCAGGCCTGACCTGCGATGACACCTTCGCGCTTCTTGATCACGCGATAATAGCTCCACCACAGATGCGCGGCTGCTCCGCGCAGGGGACGCCAGGGTTCGGCGAGTGGCGCCATCTGCTTTTCCGTCGGCCGCGCCTTGAGCCCCAGGCCAACTTTGATCCCCTCCTGCACGGCGATGTCGCCGGCCGGCCAGGCATCGCCGTGTCCAAGGCAGAACAGCAGATAGACATCGGCCGTCCACGGACCGATGCCGGGCAGCGCGATCAGCGTATGGTGCGCGGCCTCGGCGTCTTCCTCGGCGAGCACGTCGAGGTTCAGCCGCTGCGCATTGATCTCGCGCGCGAGATGTTTCAGCGTCTTGATCTTGGCGGCGGACAGGCCGAGCCGTCCCAGCCGGTCGGTGCGGGCGCGGCTCACGGCCTCATGGTCGAACGGATCGAACGCGGCCGACAGCCGCCCCCAGATCGCTGCGGCGCTCGCGGTCGAAAGCTGCTGCCCGCAAACGATGTGGGCGAGCCCCGTAAAACCCGGCTCACGCCGCCGCAAGGCGGGCATGCCGGCGATCTCGAGCACGGGCTTGAGGCGCGGGTCGCGCTTGATCAGCGCGTGGACGGCCTCTTCGAGATCGGACTGGGTTTCGAGGTGGATGGTCATTTGGGTCGGCAAACTCTCTCCGGCGCCAGGGCCGGGCTTGACCCGGCCATCCACGTCTCTCTAACCACACGACATGTCTAGCATGGGTGACAGTGTTCGTATCTGTCCACGACTTGACACGATCGCTGTATCGCACCGAAGAACGTGGATGGCCGGGACATAGGCGAGCGGAAGCGACGCCGTCCCTTCGGACGGCTATGCCCGGCCATGACGAGTTTCACCGCATGGCGCCACCCGTTTTCCGTTTTGCCCCCAGTCCGAATGGCCTCTTGCATCTCGGCCACGCCTATTCGGCGCTGCTCAATTTCGACCGCGCGCGCGAGACCGGCGGGCGGCTGTTGCTGCGGATCGAGGACATCGACGCGACGCGCTGCCGGCCGGAATATGAGACGGCGATCTACGACGACCTCGCCTGGCTCGGCATCGCCTGGGAAACGCCGGTGCGGCGGCAGTCGGAGCATCTCGCGGTTTATCGCGCCGCGCTCGAAAAACTCTCTGCACTTGGTCTCGTCTATCCCGCGTTCGAAAGCCGCGCGGAGATCGCCAGGCTCGTGACCGCGCGCGAGGCCGCCGGGCCATGGCCGCGCGATCCCGATGGCGCGCCGCTTTATCCGGGTGACGCCAGATCGCTGTCGGCCGGCGAGCGCGACCGGCTCATTGCATCTGGCGTGCCTTACGCGCTCCGGCTCGACATGGCGGCCGCCTGCCGACACGTTGCCGGTCTGACCTGGAACGAGCTTGGCGAGGGGCCCGATGGCGAGCGCGGCATCGTCGCGGCGCGACCGGAGGCCTGGGGCGACGTCATCCTGGCCCGCAAGGAGACGCCGACCAGCTACCATTTGTCCGTCGTCGTCGACGACGCGCTCCAGGGCATCAGCGAGGTCGTGCGGGGGCAGGACCTGTTTCACGCCACCTCGGTTCACCGCCTGCTCCAGGTCCTGCTCGATCTGCCGGAACCCGCCTATCGCCACCACGCGCTGATTCTGGACGAGGCGGGCCGGAAGTTGTCGAAATCGGGTCGCTCGACCGGCCTGCGCGAGCTGCGCGCTGCCGGCGCCACGCCCGCCGGCATCCGCCGGTTGGTGGGATTAGGTTAAGTTTCTCTGGGGGTTAGCGAAACGCCGCCGTGACTCCAGGGGTTCCGCCGTGCGATGCTTGCTTGAGAGCCTGGGGATCGAAGGGGACCCTTCGAAGGGATTCATGGCGGCGAAAACGCGCTCAGCGCGCACCACGCGAACGTCCAGGCGACCGCCTCGGAAGCGGTCCGGGGCGACCGGCCGGTTGCGCAAGCGCAGCGCCAAGGCCGTGGCGCCGGACGTGGTCCAGGCCGCGCTCGCCGCCTTCGCCCATGAGGTCCGTACCCCCCTGACCGGCATTCTCGCGATCAGCGACCTGCTCGCCACCTCCGATCTCGGCGAGCGGGAGCGGCGCTGGGCCGACACCATCAAGGCCGGTGCCGAGCATCTGGCGAGCCTTGCCACCCTGTTCGTCGATGCCGCCAGGACCGGCAAGGGGGCGGGCAAGGGTGGAAGTGCCTTGCGGCAGGACTTGTTCGATCTGCGCGCGCTCGCCCGCAGCGCCGGCGATTCGCTCGCCGGACGCGCCGCGGCCAAGGGCCTCCAGGCCCAGGTCGATATCTCCGAGAAGCTGCCGGGGCTGGTGGTCGGCGATTCCGTCCGCCTGCGCGCCGCGCTCGAGAACCTGATCGACAATGCCGTCAAATTTACCGAGCAGGGCGGTGTCGCGCTCGCGGTCGCGCCTTGGCGTCCCGCCAAAGGCAAGGCCAGAGACAAGGCGAAGGGCAAGGTCGGCGTCGCCTTCGCGGTGTCCGACAGCGGCATCGGCCTGACCATGGCCGAGATCAAGCGGCTGTTCCGCCCCTTCACCCAGGCCAATGTCACCATCGCCTCGCGCTTCGGCGGCGCCGGCTTGGGCCTTTCCTCGGTCAAGCAACTGGCGCGCGCGATGGGCGGCGACATCACGGTCGCACCGCGGCGCGGCGGCGGCGCCACCTTCACGTTGACGATGTCGCTCGACGCGACGGAATCGCGCAAGTCCCGCAAGTCGAAGGGCGAAGCCGAGGCGGATGCGATAGCCGCGCTGCGCGTGCTCAGTGTCGAGGACAATCCGTTCGGCCGCGTCGTGCTCAACACCATCCTGACCGAGCTCGGCCACCATGCCGAGTTCATCGGGCGCGGCGAGGACGCGGTGAACCGGCTCGCGCAGGGCGCGTTCGATGCGGTGCTGATGGACATGGTGCTGCCTGGCATCGACGGCGTCGAGGCCATCAGGCGGATCCGGACCATGCCGGCGCCGCTGGCTCAGATCCCCATCATCGGCGTGTCCGGCCGTGGCGAGGACGAGGCGGCCTCGCGCGAGGCCGGCGCCGACGCCTTCCTGGTCAAGCCTGTGTCTCCGCGCGCTTTAGCGACTGCGCTGCTTGAAGCGAAACGCCGTGAGGAAGCTGCGACTTGATGATCGCGGCGTTGAGTTCGCCGCCGTAGACGAATATCGCGGCGATGAAATACAGGAACACCAGCGCGATGATCACCGAGGCGAGCCCCGCATACATCGTCACGTAGTTGTTGGCGAAGCGCGCCAGATATTGGCCGAACACGATGCCCGAGATCAGCGACGCCACGATGGTGAAGACGATGCCGGGCAGGATCTGGAGGAAGGTGCGCCGTCCCGCCGGCAGCCAGGCATGCAGGATGATCAGCGCCACCACCAGCGCACCCACGGTGATGCCGTAGCGCAGCCAGGTGAGGATGCTCTCGTTCGACTCGACGACCAGCGGGATATGGCGCCGCGCCGCCTCGATGAAGAGCGGGCCAAGCACGATCAGGAACGCCATGGCGAGCGCGGTGAAGGCCGCGACCAGCGTGTAGCCGATCGATTCAAGGCGCAGCCAGTACCAGCGCCGCATCTCCACCACCGCATAGGCGCGGTTCAGCGCGACGCGCAGCGCCTCGACGCCGTTGGAGGCGAAATACACCGACAGCGCTGCGCCGATCGTCAGCACGCCGGTGCGGGTCGTGGTCAAAACGTCGTGGACTTCCCCCGAGATCGAATCGGCGACCTGCTTGGGCCAGACCTGAAGCATCAGGCTTGCGGCCTGATCGGCAAGTTCCTTGGAGCCGAAGAAGCCGGCGAGCGAGGTCAGCACGATCAGGAACGGGAACAGCGCCATCAGCGTCGACAGCGCGATATGGCTCGCGATCGCCCAGCCGTCGTCGGCGAGGAAGGTGTAGAAGGCGTCTTCCACGACGACGTAGATGGTGCGGATTGCCCTCACGCGCCCACCTACACGACAGGTGCCGCTCGCTCGCCCCGTGCGCGGGGAGAGGCGAAAAAGCCGGGCAATTGGCGCAGACCAGAAATCATCGCACTACCATCTGATATTATTGACCTAAAAGCCAGATCGCGAAGCGCCCCCGCCGTCATTCCGGGCTCGATGCTTCGCATCGCCCCGGAATGACGGCGGCGGCTGCCGCGGCACCATGGCGCATCCGCAAGCACGGTGTTATCTACCCCAAATGGCATCTCTCCTGAGTACTTTCATCCTGCCGGTAGCGGCCGGCGCCGTGGCGGTGGTGCTGCTGCTCGGTCTCGTCAACATGATGCGCGGCGGCTCGCCAAACACCTCGCAGAAGCTGATGCGCTGGCGCGTGCTGCTTCAGTTCGTGGCGATCGTGATTGCCATGCTCTCGGTCTGGGCGATGGGGCGTTAAAAATGGTCACGCTGAATCGCATCTATACGAAGACCGGTGACGACGGCACGACGGCGCTCGGAACGGGCGAGCGCCGTCCGAAATACGATCTGCGCATCGAAGCCTATGGCACCGTGGACGAGACCAATGCCGCGATCGGCGTTGTCAGGCTCCACACCCATGACATGTCCGAGTTCGACGCGATGCTCGGCCGCATCCAGAATGATCTGTTCGACCTCGGCGCGGACCTCGCGGTGCCCGAGCGTGAAGGCAAGGCCGAGCGGCTGCGGGTGGTGGCAAGCCAGGTCGAGCGGCTCGAACGCGACATCGACGCGCTCAACGACAAGCTGGCGCCGCTCACCTCCTTCGTGCTGCCGGGCGGCACGCCGGCCGCCGCCTACCTCCACGTTGCCCGTACGATTTGCCGCAGGGCGGAACGCGTGATGGTGGAACTGGCGGCCCGGCCCGGCGAGCCCGTGGGCGCTGCTGGCATCCAGTATATGAACCGCCTGTCGGACTTCCTGTTCGTTGCCAGCCGTGCCGCCAACGATAATGGTGCCGGCGACGTGCTCTGGGTTCCGGGCCAGAATCGCTGACCCATTGAGGTCGATATTTCTAAGGTCTAAAATTTGGCCCTGTCGCGCGTTGACCGGGCCGGATCAGGCCTTTAGGTTCCGCGCCAGTTGATAACCCCCCTCCCAAATTGAGTGAAAGAGGATCGATGAAGGTCTTGGTGCCGGTAAAGCGGGTGGTTGATTACAACGTCAAGGTCCGCGTCAAGGGCGATGGATCGGGCGTTGAACTCGCCAACGTGAAGATGTCGATGAACCCGTTCGACGAAATCGCGGTCGAGGAAGCGTTGCGCCTGAAGGAAGGCGGCAAGGCCACCGAGGTCGTCGTGGTTTCCATTGGACCGGCGCAGGCCTCGGAGACGATCCGCACCGGTCTCGCCATGGGCGCCGACCGCGGCATCCTGGTGAAGGTTGATGGCACCGTCGAGCCGCTCGCGGTCGCGAAGATTCTGAAGAAGATCGCCGACGAAGAGCAGCCCGGCCTGATCATTCTCGGCAAGCAGGCGATCGATGACGACAGCAACCAGACCGGTCAGATGCTGGCCGCGCTGCTCGGCTGGTCGCAGGCGACGTTTGCTTCGAAGCTCGAGGTCGAAGGTTCTGACTTCAAGGTCACCCGCGAAGTCGACGGCGGTCTGCAGACCGTCAAGCTGAAGGGACCGGCGATCGTCACCACGGATCTCCGTCTCAACGAGCCGCGCTATGCCTCGCTGCCCAACATCATGAAGGCCAAGAAGAAGCCGATCGCGGAGAAGACCGTCGCCGATTACGGCGTCGACGTCGCCGCGCGTCTCGAGGTTCTCAAGACGACGGAGCCGGCGGGCCGCAAGGCGGGCGTCAAGGTCAAGGACGTCGCCGAGCTGGTGTCGAAACTCAAGAACGAAGCCGGGGTGCTCTGATGACGACGCTTCTGATTGCCGAACACGACAATGCGTCGCTGAAGGACGCGACCAACAAGGCCCTGACCGCGGCTGCCGCACTCGGCGCGGATGTCGACGTGCTGGTGGCCGGCCAGAACGCCAAGGCTGCGGCGGATGCCGCCGCCAAGCTTGCCGGCGTGAAGAAGGTGCTGCTTGCCGAGGGCGAGACCTACGCCCACGATCTTGCCGAGCCGCTGGCCGCGCTGATCGTCTCGCTGGCTTCCGGCTATGACGCGATCGTCGCGCCCGCGACCTCGCGCTTCAAGAACGTGATGCCGCGTGTCGCAGCCCTGCTCGACGTCATGCAGGTCTCCGAGATCACCAAGGTGGTCGCCCCCGACACCTATGAGCGCCCGATCTATGCCGGCAACGCCATCCAGACGGTGAAGTCGAAGGACGCCAAGAAGGTCATCACGGTGCGCACCTCGACCTTTGCGGCGGCGGGTGAAGGCGGCAGCGCCGCCGTCGAGAACGTCGCTGCGGCGGCCGATCCGGGCCTGTCGTCCTTCGTCGGCGAGGAAGTCGCCAAGAGCGACCGCCCCGAGCTGACCTCGGCCAAGATCATCGTCTCCGGTGGCCGTGCCATGCAGAGCCGCGAGAACTTCGCCAAGTACATCGAGCCGCTCGCCGACAAGCTCGGTGCCGGCGTCGGTGCCTCGCGCGCGGCGGTGGATGCCGGCTATGCGCCGAACGACTGGCAGGTCGGCCAGACCGGCAAGGTGGTGGCCCCCGAGCTCTATGTCGCGGTGGGCATTTCCGGCGCGATCCAGCATCTGGCCGGCATGAAGGACTCCAAGGTGATCGTCGCGATCAACAAGGACGAGGACGCGCCGATCTTCCAGGTCGCCGATTACGGCCTGGTCGCCGACCTCTACCAGGCGGTTCCTGAGCTCACCGAAGCGCTCGCCAAGCTCGGCAAGTAAAAACGCGCTAAAAACACCGGCCGGAGTGGTACACTCCGGCCGGTTTTTCTTTTTCAAGGCGTTTTCTTTGGCGTGGGGCACGCCGGGGAAGCGATCCAATCTAGGTTTCGAGCCAGGATTCTGATCTAATCGAGTTTCTGATTAAATCGGACCTCCCGGCTCGGGGGATGAGGCAGGCGCGATCTGCGCGCCGTTCCGGTGGATGACATTATGGCGGCAGTGATCAAGAAGGTCGGCGTGATCGGCGCGGGTCAGATGGGCAATGGCATCGCGCATGTCGCGGCGCTGGCCGGTTTCGACGTGGTGCTCAACGACGTCTCGGCCGACCGGCTCAAGTCGGGCATGGCCACCATCAATGGCAATCTGGCGCGCCAGGTCTCCAAGAAGGCCGTCAGCGAGGACGACAAGACCAAGGCGATGGCGCGCATCAAGCTCGCCGAGAAGCTCGACGACCTCGCCGATTGCGACCTCGTGATCGAGACCGCGGTCGAGAAGGAAGAGGTCAAGCGCAAGATCTTCCACGAGCTCTGCGCGGTGCTGAAGCCGGAGGCGATCGTCGCCTCCGATACCTCCTCGATCTCGATCACGCGGCTAGCCGCCGCCACCGACCGGCCCGAGCGCTTCATCGGCATTCACTTCATGAATCCGGTGCCGCTGATGGAGCTGGTCGAGCTGATCCGCGGCATCGCCACCGACGACCAGACCTTCGAGGCGTCCAAGGAATTCGTCTCCAAGCTCGGCAAGCAGGTCGCGGTCTCCGAGGATTTCCCGGCCTTCATCGTCAATCGTATCCTGCTGCCGATGATCAACGAGGCGATCTACACGCTGTATGAAGGCGTCGGCAATGTCGAGGCCATCGACGCGGCGATGAAGCTTGGCGCGCATCATCCGATGGGCCCGCTCGAGCTCGCCGATTTCATCGGCCTCGATACCTGCCTGTCGATCATGCAGGTGCTGCATGAGGGCCTCGCCGACTCCAAATATCGCCCGTGCCCGCTGCTGGTGAAATACGTCGAGGCCGGCTGGCTCGGTCGCAAGACCCAGCGCGGCTTCTACGACTACCGCGGCGCCAAGCCGGTTCCGACGCGCTGATCCAATTTCCGGTGCCGTAGGGTGGGCAAAGGCGCAAAGCGCCGTGCCCACCATCTCTCCAATGATGCGGTGGAAATTGGTGGGCACGCTTCCGCCTTCGCTCTTCGAGCTACGGCGGACAAGCCGCTTTGCCCACCCTACGGCGCTCTCGCCCTCCGGCCGCGCATCCGCACCGTGACAATTCATGTCGCATTAACCCATCGCCCCTAGGCTGCGCCCGGTAAGAGGGTTTGCGTAATGGACATGATGGCGATGGTCAGCACCATGCTGGCCGCTCAGCAAGGCGCGCTGCAGTCGAATATCACGGCGACGCTGATGAAGCAGAATGCGGACGCGGAAAAATCCACCGTCCTGACGCTGCTCGGCGCTGGTCAGCCCTCGCTCGCCAATGTCGGCGCCGGCGTCGGCGGCAACCTCAACGTCACCGCTTAAGACACACCGCCTAGAGCGACGCGGCGGCCTTGCCCGTCGCAGCCCGGATCAGCTTGAGCGCGTCCTCGCTCGCCCATTCCGCCGGCCCCGCGATCGTCGCGATCTCGCAGCCCTGCGGGTCGACCAGCACCGAGGTCGGCATGCCCAGGGCCCGGCCTATGGCTTTAAGATCCTGGAAAACCTTGGCTTTCTGATCGCTAAAATAGCCGAGCCGGGTCAGATTGGCCTCTTTCAGGAACGTCTTGGGCTTCTCGGCGTCGCGGGTGTCGATGTTGATCGCCACCACCTCGAAATTCGGGCCCGAAAGCTTGCCCTGGAGCTCGTCCAGCGCCGGCATTTCCTTGCGGCAGGGCACGCACCAGGTGGCCCAGAGGTTGACCAGCAGCGTCTTGCCGCGGAAATCGGACAGCTTCTTCGGCTTGCCGTCAGCGTCCTCGAAGACAAGGTCGGGCAGTTTTAGCGGCGCGCTCGCCACGGTCAGGGCGGCCAATTCTCCATGGGCGAGGGGAGCGATTTTTTGCGCCGTTGCCACCGCGGCCCGGCAGGCCGGATCGCCTGAGGGCGCCCGGTTCAGGCCCAGCCCGTACAGCGCGGCGAAGCCGGCCAGCCCCCCGATCGCCACAGTGGCGATGACGAGGGGGATCCGGCGCGTGGCGGAGGGCGTCTTGTCGAGCATATCGTTTGTCATCCGGTCGCAGATATGGCTATCAGGGGCCTCTTAATACGGCTGGCTCCGGCCAGCAAACGTGCGGCAGCAGCGGCAAGCAAGGCGTGAGCAGGGGATCATGAGCAACAAGATGTGGGGCGGCCGGTTCTCGGAGCGCCCCGATGAGATCATGGAAGAGATCAACGTCTCCATCGACGTCGATCGTCACCTCTTTGCCCAGGACATTGCCGCATCCAAGGCGCACGCCGCGATGCTTGCCGCGCAGGGCATCATCACGGGCTCTGATGCGAAAAATATCGGCAAGGGTCTAGACACGATTTTGTCAGAGATCGGCAAGGGCGGCTTCACGTTCAAGCGCGCGCTCGAAGATATCCATATGAACGTCGAGAGCCGCCTGTCCGAGCTGATCGGCCCCGCCGCCGGCCGGCTGCACACCGCGCGTTCGCGCAACGACCAGGTTGCGACCGATTTCCGTCTCTATGTCCGCGACGTTCTCGACGAGACCGATGCCGCGCTCGCCGCATTCCAGGCCGCGCTCGTCAATCGCGCGCTCGAACATGCCGCGACCGTCATGCCCGGCTTCACGCATCTGCAGACCGCGCAGCCCGTGACCTTCGGCCATCATCTGCTTGCCTATGTCGAGATGGCCGCGCGCGACCGCGGTCGTTTCCAGGACGCCCGCAAGCGGCTCAATGAATCGCCGCTCGGCGCCGCCGCGCTCGCCGGCACCTCGTTCCCGATCGATCGCCACGCCACCGCGAAGGCGCTCGGTTTCGACCGCCCGATGGCGAATTCCCTCGATGCGGTCTCCGATCGCGACTTCGTGCTGGAGACGCTGTCGGCGGCCTCGATCTGCGCCGTGCACATGTCGCGCTTTGCCGAGGAGATCGTGATCTGGACCTCGCCGCTGGTCGGTCTCATCCGCCTCAGCGACAAGTTCACCACGGGATCCTCGATCATGCCGCAGAAGCGCAACCCGGATGCCGCCGAGCTCGTGCGCGCCAAGACCGGCCGCGTCATCGGCGCGCTCAACGGCCTCCTGATCGTGATGAAGGGCCTGCCGCTCGCCTATCAAAAGGACATGCAGGAGGACAAGCAGGGCGCGATGGAGGGCTTTGCTGCCCTGTCGCTCGCGATCCGCGCCATGACCGGCATGGTCCGCGATCTCGTGCCCGACGAAGCGAAGATGAGGGCGGCGGCGGGCGAGGGCTATGCCACCGCGACCGACCTTGCCGACTGGCTGGTGCGGACGCTGAAGATGCCGTTCCGCGACGCCCACCACGTCACCGGCCGTATCGTGGCGAAGGCCGCCGAGGGCGGCGTGGCGCTACACGAGCTGCCACTGAAGGAGATGCAGGCGATCGAGCCAAAAATCACCAAGGACGTGCTCGGCGTGCTCTCGGTCGAATCGTCGGTGAAGAGCCGGACCAGCTACGGCGGCACCGCGCCGAAGAACGTGGCGTCGCAGGCCAAGGCCTGGGCGAAGCGGCTGGAAAAAGAGCGAAAATTGGGCTGAGGGCAAAATTTCGCTTATGTTTCATGGTCATCCGGCTCTCGCCAGAGCGTGCCAATCTCTGTATGGTGCGGCCCGCGTAGTGGGGATTTCGTCGTGACGTCAAAGTTTCGCCCGGCCGGCTCGGGGTGGGCCATCATTGTCTTGAGCCTGACGGCGCTCGCGCTTGCCGGCTGCGGCCGCAAGGGCCCGCTGGATCTGCCGCCGACCGCCTCCAGTGCATCCACGGCCAATGTCGCAGCTCCAACCGACACCGAGACCGAAGCCCAGAGGACGCCGAGCGTGTTCAATCCCGGCTACGGTGCGGACGCAGCGCCTGCCGCCGCCAAGGGCAAGAAGAAATCGTTTATCCTCGACCCGCTCCTGGACGAACCTCCCGGCAAAAAATGAGCCGGGATAGCTGAGCCGACGCCATGAACCATTTTGACTATCGCAACGGCGTGCTGCACGCCGAGGCCGTGAACCTGTCCGAGCTGGCCGCAACCGTCGGTACGCCGTTCTATTGCTATTCGACCGCGACGCTCGAGCGGCACTACCGCGTCTTCGCCGACGCCTTCGCCGGCGAGAAGGTGCTGGTCTGCTACGCCATGAAGGCGAATTCCAACCAGTCGGTGCTGCGCACGCTGGCCAAGCTCGGGGCCGGCGCCGACGTGGTCTCCGGCGGCGAATTGAAGCGCGCGCTGGCCGCCGGCATCCCCGCCAGCAAGATCCTGTTCTCCGGCGTCGGCAAGACCGAAACCGAATTACGTGCCGCGCTGGCCACCGACATCCTCTGCCTCAACGTCGAATCCGAGCCCGAGCTCGAGCTGTTGTCGCGGCTTGCGACCGAGATGGGCAAGACCGCGCGCATCTCTGTGCGCGTCAATCCCGACGTCGATGCCGGCACGCATGCCAAGATCTCGACCGGCAAGTCCGAGAACAAGTTCGGTATTCCGATCGCCTATGCCCGCGAGGTCTATGCGCGCGCTGCAAAACTTCCGGGCATCGAGGTCACAGGCACCGACGTGCATATCGGCAGCCAGATCACCGATCTCTCCAAGATGGAGACCGCGTTCCGTATCCTCTCCGAATTCGTGCAGACGCTGCGCAGCGACGGCCACAACATCTCGCATGTCGATTTCGGCGGCGGCCTCGGCATTCCCTATTACATGGACCGCGAGGCGCCGCCGGCGCCCGACGCCTATGCCGCCATGGTCAAGCGCGTCAGCCACAATCTCGGCTGCACGCTGATGTTCGAGCCGGGCCGCATGATCGTCGGCAATGCCGGCATCCTGGTCGCCAGGGTGATCTATGTGAAGCACGGCGACGGCAAGAATTTCGTCATCATCGACGCCGCCATGAACGATTTGATCCGCCCGACGCTGTACGAGGCGCATCACGACATTCTGCCGGTGACGCAGCCGGCCGCGGGCGCCGCCACGATCATGGCCGACGTCGTCGGCCCGGTCTGCGAGACCGGCGACTATCTCGCACTGGATCGCACGCTGCCGACGCCGAAGCCTGGCGATCTCATCGCCATCATGACCGCGGGCGCCTATGGCGCGGTGCAGGCCGGCACCTACAACACGCGGGCGCTGGTGCCGGAAGTGCTGGTGAAGGGCGATCAATACGCCGTGGTGCGCCCGCGTATCGAGGTCGAGCAGCTGATCGCGATGGACACGCCGGCGCCGTGGTTGTGAGGGATTGAGGGGCGGTAAGGCCGCGCCTCATCCTCGCTGTCGTCCCCGCCTAGTGCGCAATTGCGCACGGGGGGCGGGGACCCATAACCACAAGAAGTGGTTGTTTGGCTAAGCTGTAACTCCGAGTCCCCGTTACCATATCAGCCTGTGGTTATGGGTCCCGGGCTCGCGCTTCGCGCGCCCCGGGACGACGAGCTGAGTGTGTGGCGCTACTTCCCGGCCAATCCACCTTTCGCGCCGCCAACCACAACCCCCGCCTTCTTCTCGATCGGCTTGATCGCCGCGGTGAAATCGGACTCGGCGCCTTCCGCGCTGATTACGGTCTCCCATAGCCGTCCGACCGCGTCCGCGACCTCCATCGACAGGCCGAGCGACTTCATCTCCTCCAGCGCCAGCCGCACGTCCTTCACCATCAATCCGGTGGCGAAGCCGAAGTCGAACGTTCGCGGCAAAACCGAGCGCGGAAACTTGTCGCGGCTCGCGGTGTTCATGCCGGAGCCGGCATTGATGACGTCGATCATCACGGCGGGATCGAGCCCCGCCTTGACGCCCATCACCACCGCTTCCGAGGTCGCCACGATCGCGGTCGCCGACAGGAAATTGTTGGCGAGCTTCATGGTCTGCGCCGCGCCCGGCTTCTCGCCGATGAAGAACACTTTTCCGATCACGTCGAGCGCGGGCTTGAGCAGCTCGAACTCGGCTTTGGGCCCTGAGACCATCACCGCCAGGGTGCCCTTCTCGGCGCCGCCGACGCCGCCGGAGACGGGGCAGTCGATCTGCACGATGTCGCGTTTTGCCAGCAGGCCGTGGATCTTCGCCGCCATCGTCGAGCCGACGGTGGAGAGATCGATGAAGCGTCTGGCGCGGCTCCCTTCGATCACGCCGTTTGCTCCCGTGGCGACCTCGAGCGACGCCTGCAGCGAGGGCAGGCTCGCCATGACCGTCTCGACCTGGTCGGCAACGTCCTTCGGCGAGGTTGCAGCGGTGGCACCGCGCGCCACGAGCTTGTCGACGACCTCCTTGCGCGTGTCGAACACGACGAGCTTGTGCCCCGCCTCGATCAGCCGCCGCGCCATCGGGAAACCCATGTTTCCGAGGCCGATGAATCCGATGTGCATGGTGTTTCCTTCTTTCTTCTTCGTTGTTCGTTGGATGTGAAACGGCGATCATTCTCCGCTCGTCGTCCCGGGCTCGCGCTCGGCACCCCCCGGGACGACGGCGGAGAGAGGTCGGCCTCACGCCTTGCTGTCGATCTCCGCGAACACCTCGCGCGCGATGCGAAAGCTGTCGACTGCGGCCGGCATGCCGCCATAGATCGCGACCTGCATCAGGATCTCGCGGATCTCGTCGCGGGAGACGCCGTTGGTCAGCGCGCCCTTGAGATGCGCGCGAAACTCGTGCTGGCGGTTGAGGATCGCGATCATGGCGATGTTGAGCATGCTGCGGGTCTTGCGCGGCAGCTCCTCGCGGCCCCACACGGTGCCCCAGCAATATTCGTTGAGCATCTCCTGGAACGGACGGTTGAAATCGTCGACGTTCTTCAGGGCATTGTTGACATAGGCCTCGCCCAGCACCGCTTTGCGGACTTCCAGGCCCTTGTCGTGCATCTTCTTGTCCATGGCGTTCCCTCTATTTCCCTTGCGTTTCCCTTGGGAATGGCGCGTGGAAATTACGGGGTTGCGCCCGGCCAGTCACGTCCTCGTGTTATGCGGGAAAAGGGGTCTCTCCCGTACCGGAACGGATGCCTCAGTGCTGCCGTTGTGATACGCTTCTCTACCGGGCAACCTGGAGAATTGATTGAACGGCGTCACCCCCGACCCGTCAGACCCGATCCGCGATGGCGACGCTCTGTCGCGGCTGAAGCTGACGCAGGCCCTCGATCGGGCTATTTATGCCATCGCGTGGGAACGTGCCTGGCCACATCTGGCGCGGGTGTTGACTGTCGTTGGCCTGTTCCTTGTGGTGTCGTGGGCCGGCCTCTGGCTGGCGCTGCCGTCCGTCATCCGTGCCATCGGTCTCGTGGTTTTTGCCGGCGCCGCAATCGCCGCTCTGGTCCCGCTGCTTCGTTTCCGCTGGCCGGGCCGCGACGAGGCTCTGAGCCGGCTCGACCGTGGCTCCGGTATCCGTCACCGCCCGGCGACGACGCTGACGGACACGCTGAGCTCGAAAGACCCGGTTGCGCTGGCGCTGTGGCAGGCGCAGCGCGAGCGCACGCTGGCTTCGCTCAAGCGCATCCGTGCCGGCTTGCCGCATCCGCGCCTCGCCCTGCACGATCCCTGGGCGCTACGCGCGCTGGTCATGGTGATGCTGGTCGCGACCTTCTTCGCCGCCGGCGACGAACGCGCGATGCGGTTGGGTGCCGCGTTCGACTGGAACGGCGTGCTGGCGCCGACCAACGTCCGCGTCGATGCCTGGATCACCCCGCCGCTCTACACCGGCAAGCCGCCGGTCATCCTGTCGGCCGCCAACAAGGAGGCCGCAGCGCTGCCTGCCAGCGGCCCACTCGCAGTTCCGGCCGGCTCGACCCTGATCGTGCGCTCCTCCGGTAGCAGCCTCGATGTCGTCACCTCCGGCGGCCTCAAGGAGGTTGCGCCCAGCGAGGCCGCGCCGAAGGGTACCAACGAGAAGCATTTTACCATCACCGGCGACGGCACCGCGCATGTCCGCGCGCCCTCCGGCCAGCCGCAATGGGCCTTCGCGGCGACGCCCGACCGCCCGCCGACGATCGCGCTCGCCAAGGATCCCGAGCGTCAGGCCTACGGCGCGTTGCAGCTCTCCTACAAGATCGAGGACGATTACGGCGTCACGGGCGCCGCCGCGCAATTCGTTCCGCGCGCAACCGAAGACAAGGACGGAACCAAGGACGCGGACGGCAAGGCCGCGCGGCCGCTGTTCCAGCCGCCGCAATTCGCGCTGACCCTGCCCAATGCGCGGACCCGCAACGGCGTCGGCCAGACCGTGAAGGACCTCAGCGAGGATCCTTATTCCGGTGCGGACGTGACGCTGACGCTCACCGCCAAGGACGAGGCCGGCAACGAGGCGAAGAGCGAGCCCTTCAACATGCGCTTGCCGGGCCGGCTGTTCACCAAGCCGCTCGCCCGCGCGCTGATCGAGCAGCGCCGCATCCTCGCGCTCGACGCCAACAAGAATTCCGACGTCTACGCCGCGCTCGACGCGCTGATGATCGCGCCCGAGATGTTCACGCCGGAAGCCGGGCAGTATCTCGGTCTGCACAGCGTCGCACGCCAGCTCGAGGCGGCGCGCACCGACGATTCCCTGCGTGAGGTCGTGGCGAGCCTGTGGGCGCTTGCGGTGACGATCGAGGACGGCAACATCAGCGACGTCGCCAAGGCGTTGCGCGCGGCGCAGGACGCACTCAAGCAGGCGCTTCAGCGCGGCGCCAGCGACGAAGAGCTCAAGAAGCTCATGGACAATCTGCGGACCGCGCTCGACAATTACATGCGCCAGTACGCGCAGCAGATGCGCAGCAATCCGCTGGCGCGGCCGGCCATCGGCCTCGACGACCAGATGAAGCGCATCGAGCGGCTGATCCAGCGCGGCAATCGCGAAGCGGCGGCGCGCGAGCTGGACCGCCTGGCCCGCGCGCTGGAAAATCCTCCGGGGCCGCCCAGCGCCGAGCAGAAAGAGATGGACGAGATTGCGCGCGAGCTGAACGACCTGCTCCGGGAGCAGAACGCGCTTCGCGACGAAACCGACCGGCAGAGCAAGGACTCCAAGCGCGGCCAACGTACCAAGCCTCTGCCGCCCAAGGTTGCGGAGATCCTGCGCAAATCGAGAGAGCTGCGGCAGAAGACGCGCGGCGCGACCAGCGATCAGCTGGAGGACCTGGCAAGGCAGCAGGACGCCTTGCGCGAAGAGCTCAGGACCTGGCGTGAATCCCAGGGAGCGAGATAGCTCATGAAACACACCTCAATCTGGCAGAACGGCAAGGTCGCGCGCGGAAGGCTCGCCACGGCTTGTCTCGTGCTTATGCTGTCCTGTTCCACGGCTTCGATTGGCCTCGCCCAGTCGTCGCGCGCCGACCAAAAGAGTCTGGATGCACTGCTCGACAGCGCCGAGCGGTCGATGAAGCAATCCGCCGACAACCTGAAGGACAAGAACTCGGACGAGAGCATTGGCCAGCAGTCCCGGGCGATCCGGGACATGGAGAAGTATCTCTATCCCGATCCGAACGATCCCTCGGCGTCGCGCGAAGGGTCGCAGGATACGCAGGGCCGGCAGGAGCAATTGAAGAAGCGGCTGGAGGCCCTCAAGAAGAAGCTCGCCGAGATGGGCTTGCAGCAGGATGGCCAGAAAGGCCAGCGCGGGCAGAAACAGCCGGGGCAGCAGGGCCAACAAGGTCAGCAGGGCCAAGGTCAGGGTCAGGACGGCGACCAGGATGGCGATGACGGCTTCGACGCCGCCGAGAACGCCATGGGAGATGCCGGCAATCAGATCGGCGAGGGCGATGCCGACGGTGCGACGGCATCGCAGGGCAAGGCCATCGACGCCCTGCGCAAGGGCATGCAGGATCTCGCCGACGCGCTCGGCGGGCAGCAGAACGGCGAAGGCCAGGATCCGGGCGACGGTGACGGCCCCGGTCAGGCTGTCGGCCGCCAGCAGAGCGGCGGCGAACGGACCGACCCGCTGGGCCGGCCACTGCGCGGCAAGGAATACAGCGACGACTACACGGTCAAGATTCCCGGCGAGATCGATGCCCAGCGCGCGCGCCGCATCCTCGAAGAGCTCCGCCGCCGCCTGAGCGATCCCGCGCGTCCGCAGATCGAGCTCGATTACCTCGAGCGTCTGCTGAAGGATTTTTGACGTCACACTCGGTGTCATCGCCCGCGCAGGCGGGCGATCCAGTATTCCAGAAACGGTTGTGATTGAATGAGAGGCCGCGGCGTACTGGATGCCCCGGTCAAGGCCGGGGCATGACAGCGGAATACGCCGTGCCGCTACGCCTTCTTCGCTGCCAGCGCGTCCGCGACCGCCGTACGGATGTCGGCCACCGAGAACGGCTTGGTCACGACGTCATGCACCAGCGCATTCAAATTCGAGGCGCGCTCGCGCTGGTCGGCAAAGCCGGTCATCAGCAAAATGGTCAGGTCGGGGAAATCGCGCGCGGCGGAGAGCGCCAGCGCGATGCCGTCCATCACCGGCATCTGGATGTCGGTGAGCAGGAGATCGAACGCGCCGTTCTCGCGGGTCAGGATTTCCAGCGCCTCGGCGCCGTCCTGCGCGGTGACGGTCTCGTGGCCGTCCATGGCGATAGCGCGCGCAACCAGCTGGCGCATCGAGTCCTCGTCGTCGGCGATCAGGATTTTCGGCATGAGACCAACCTTGAGACCAATCTTGGGACCAGCCTCCCGTGCGGGATATGCAAAATCGATTATACGCTGCCGCCGGCAATGTCGCGCCGGTTGAAGAAGCGAACGTCGATATTGCGACCCTCCGGCGGCGGCGAGGCCAGGCGCGAGCGGAAGAAGGCGCGCTCACCCGGCTGCAGCACGGTCTGCTCCAGCACGGTGTTCCAGGCGTAGATTTCCGCTCCCTGCGCGTCGCGCACCGCAAAGCGCAGCCGCGGGATATCGAGCGGCTTCTTGCTTTGACCCACGATCACGCCCTCGATCACCAGCACCTGCTTACCGTCCACGGTCTCGCTGGAGAGCTTGACGTCCTTGAACGCCAGCCCGCGCAAATTAACTTCGAGTCCGACCATCTTGTAGAACGCCGCCGTCTGCGGCAGCAGTCGGACCATGTCGCCGCGCCAGATGACCAGCGCCAGCACCAGCGCGCCCATGGCGGCGCAGGCGGTCGGCAGACCGAAATGGGATTTTCGCGGAGCCTCGGTGGGGGCCTGACGCCTCACCCGCGCCCCGCGGCGGCTGAACAGGCTGCGGAACCAAGACTGGTGCTGCGCGCCGACGACGTCATCCTCGGCGGCGCGGGCCGCCGCTGACCATTCGTCCTCGGTCGCCTGGGCGTCCTCGGCCGGCCAGTCGCTGGCGATCGAGGGGCTGTCGACGACAGGCGTGTCAGCGGCGCCGTCGTCCCTGGCGTAGGAGTTCCACTGATCGGCGAGGTCGGACTGGTCGTCGGCCTGGCTGGCGGCCGCCATGGCCGGGACGGACGCCTCCTCGA
This sequence comes from Bradyrhizobium sp. MOS001, assembly GCF_004634465.1. Taxonomy (NCBI): domain Bacteria; kingdom Pseudomonadati; phylum Pseudomonadota; class Alphaproteobacteria; order Hyphomicrobiales; family Nitrobacteraceae; genus Bradyrhizobium; species Bradyrhizobium sp. MOS001. The sequence goes on along the minus strand of NZ_SPVJ01000040.1, from coordinate 20,008 downwards.
TGGCATCCTCGGCATAGGCGACCCAGGTCTCCTTGCAGCGGGAGCAGCGGACCGTTCGTCCGTTCGCCCCCAGGCTCGCGGGCTTGATGGCGTAGGATGTCGTACAATGGGGGCAGACGATATGCATGGACACGAGCCTTGATGCACGGACTGGTCTTGACGATGCTTCGGTCGCGGAGAACCGGGCATCCCAGATGCTACAGAGCGACCGTTAACGAACCGGAAACCATAACGGTCGCAAAACCCGTTGATCGCGTGTGGCGGAGCGCAGCAGCGCGGCCCGCGCCCCCTCTCGAACGGAGCTGAGCTTGGTTCGGTTCGAAAATGTCGGATTGCGTTACGGACTGGGGCCGGAGATTCTGCGCGACCTCAGTTTCGAGATTCCGGCGCATTCCTTCCAGTTTCTCACCGGCCCGTCCGGCGCCGGCAAGACCTCGCTGCTGCGTTTGCTGTTCCTGTCGCACCGGCCGACGCGCGGCCTCGTCAACCTGTTCGGCCACGACATCTCGCAGCTCGGCAAGGACGAGATCGCGGATTTGCGCAAGCGCATCGGAATCGTGCTCCAGGACTTCCGCCTGCTCGACCACATGACGACCTATGAGAACGTCGCCTTGCCGTTCCGCGTCATGGGCCGCAGCGAGTCGAGCTATCGCAAGGAGGTGATCGACCTGTTGCGCTGGGTCGGCCTCGGTGACCGCATGGACGCGCTGCCGCCGATCCTGTCCGGCGGCGAGAAGCAGCGCGCGGCGATCGCGCGCGCCGTGATCTCGCGGCCGCAACTCCTGCTCGCCGACGAGCCGACCGGCAGCGTCGATCCGACGCTCGGCCGCCGGCTGCTGAGGCTGTTCATCGAGCTCAACAAATCAGGCACCGCCGTCATCATCGCCACCCACGACATCGGCCTGATGGACCAGTACGAGGCGCGACGCTTCGTGCTGCACCAGGGGCGGCTGCACGTCTATGAGTAGGCCCGACGACCGCGGCGTGCTGGTAGATCTCGGACAGGAGCGTCCGCAGCTTCCGCCCAAGGCGCGCAACATGTCGCCGATCGTGCCGCGCGCCTCGATCCACGGCCGCGCGCTGGTTGCCGTCGTCGCCATCATGACCTTCCTCGCCTCGATGACCACGGGCACGGTGCTGCTCGTCAGTGCCTCCGCCGCGGAATGGCAGTCGGACGTTGCAAGCGAAATCACCATCCAGGTCCGCCCGCAGACCGGCCGCGATCTCGATCGCGACACGGCGGCAGTGACGGAGGCCATCCGCGCGCAGGCCGGCATCATCGAGGTCAAGCCGTTCACCAAGGACGAGAGCGGCAAGCTGCTCGAGCCCTGGCTCGGCACCGGCCTGTCGATGGACGATTTGCCGGTGCCGCGGATGATCATCGCGCGCGTGCAGCCCGGCACGCCGCTCGATCTCGGCGCCTTGCGCGCGCGCGTGACCCAGGCCGCCCCAAGCGCCAGCGTCGACGATCACCGCGCCTGGATCGAGCGGATGCGCTCGATGACCAACGCCACCGTGCTCGCCGGCATCGGTATCCTCGCCCTCGTCATCATCGCGACCATCATCTCGGTCTCGTTCGCGACCCGCGGCGCCATGGCGGCGAACCAACCGATCGTCGAGGTCCTGCATTTCGTCGGTGCCGGCGACCGTTACATCGCCAACCGCTTCCTGCGTCACTTCCTCAGGCTGGGCCTGGAGGGTGGCGTGATCGGCGGCGGCGCCGCCATGCTGGTGTTCGGCTTCTCCGAGTCGATCGCCGGCTGGTTTTCCGGGACCCCCGTCGGCGACCAGTTCGCAGCTCTGCTCGGCACCTTTTCGCTGCGGCCGTCGGGCTACATCGTGCTCGCGGTGCAGGCGGTGCTGATCGGCGCCATCACCGCGGTTGCTTCGCGCCAGACGCTGTTCGCGACGCTGAATGATGTCGATTGAGCCCGATAAACCGGACTCCACTTCGCCTCAAAACGTCCTAAAATCATCCGGGGAAGGGATCACCGACATCATATGACCTTGCCGACCGACGATCGATCGCCGAAATTGCCGCGCGGCTGGCTGCGCGCGGCATTGGTATCGACGATCGCGTTCGTCTTCGTCGGCGCGGCGGCGGGCTTCATCGCCTTCCTGGCGCAATTGCGCGGCGCCGAGATCGCGCCGGACCGCAAGGCGGACGGCATCGTGGTCCTGACCGGCGGCTCCTCGCGGGTGTCGGATGCGATGGAGCTCCTGGCGGCCGGCTACGGCAAGCGGCTCCTGATCTCCGGCGTGCACCCGACCTCGACGGCGAGCGACATTTCCCGGACGCTGCCGGAGAACCAGTCCTTCATGCATTGCTGTGTCGATCTCGACCGCACTGCGGTCTCGACCCGCGGCAACGCGGCGGAAGCGCGGCGCTGGGCCGAGGGGCGCGGCTTCAGATCGCTGATCGTCGTCACCTCGAACTATCACATGCCGCGCGCGCTGGTGGAGTTCTCGCATGCGATGCCCGAGACCACGCTGATCCCGTTCGCGGTGGTCGGCGAAAAATGGCGTGAGGAGCCGTGGTGGACCTCGGCCTCCACCTTGCGGCTGCTCTTGTCCGAATACGTCAAGTACATCGCCGCCGAGCTGAGGGTGCGGCTGGAGGATTTCGGGATTGACCTTTCCCCCGAGATGTCGGAGCAGCCTGCTGGCGTGGCGCCGAAGCGGCCCGCCACGGCACAGGCCAATTGATCGGACCATCGATGTTTTTGATTTTCCTGCGCTCGCTCCTGTTCAACGTGCTGTTCTACGCCGTGCTCGTATGCCTCGCGATCGTGGCGCTGCCGACCTTCGCATTGCCGCCGCGCGCCATGCTGACGATCGCGCAATGGTGGGCGAAGGCGACGCTGTTCCTGATGCGCGTGATCTGCAACATCAAGGTCGAATTCCGTGGGCTGGAGAAGATTCCGGCAGGGCCACTGGTGATCGCGGCGAAGCATCAGTCGTTCTGGGAGACGTTCGTGCTGCCGGGCTTCTTCAACCGTCCGATCTTCATCCTCAAGCGTCAGCTCATGCAGATCCCGGTCTTCGGCCAGTTCCTGGTCAAGACCGGAATGATCGCGATCGACCGCAAGGCCGGCGTGAAGGCGCTGCTGGACATGACGCGGCGGGCGCGCGACGCGGTGCGCGCAGGCGGGCAGCTCGTGATCTTTCCGGAAGGCACACGCCGGGCGCCCGGCGCCGCGCCCGATTACAAGACCGGCTTTGCGCAGATCTATTCGTCCTGCGGCGTGCGGTGCCTGCCGATCGCGCTCAATTCCGGCCTGTTCTGGCCGCGCCGCACCTTCATGCGCTATCCCGGCACGCTGGTGGTCGAGTTCCTCGATCCGCTGCCATCAGGCCTTCCGAAAGACGAGTTTCTCTCGCGCGTGCAAACCGCCATCGAAGACGCGACCGGCCGCCTCGTCGAAGCGGGCCGGAAAGAGCAGGAGCAGTTGATCGGCTCGTCGCCGAGCTACGCGCCGTCGCAGAGCTAGCGGTTCTCTCGATCTTCTGCGGGAGCCGGCGCGTGCAGCGAATGCGCATCACCGTGCAGCATGGTCGCGAGCTGATGCAATTGCGTGTCGCGAAAACCTTCGGCCTCGATCGCCTTCACCGTTGCCGTCACGTAGTCGCGGTTGGCGCCGGACTGGCCATGACCCTGGACGACATGGCGATGCTGGTCGGCGAGCGACAGCCGGCCGGCATACTGGACGTGGCCGCGATCGACGACATAGGCGAGCGCGGAGACGCGCTGTCGCGCATCGTTCTCAAGCCACACCGAGCGCATCACCTCGCGATAGACGGAGGTGACCTGCTCGCGCGCCCGCAGATAGGCGACGACGTCGGCGCGGTCCTTCTCGGCGACGCGAAAAGCAATGCCGCGGCAGGCGCCGCCGCGGTCGAGCCCGAGCACCAGGCCCGGCTGCTCCGGCGTGCCGCGATGCACGAAGGAATAGACGCACAGCGCGCGGTGCTCGCCGACCAGCCGCGCCGGGACGCGTTCCCTGAATTCGAAGCCCGGCCGCCACATGAGCGAGCCATAGCCGAACACCCAGAGGTCGCCCTTGGCTGTGGTGACGGAGGGGAGGGTGATTTCCGACATTTCGGGCACGGCTACCAGAACGACGCCCCCAAGCGAAGCGAATTCTCGGCCTTTCGGCGCGGCCGAACCCCGCTTACATTTGACAAAATCTGGGGTCAAAGGGTCGCCGCATGTCAGATATGACCGTTGCCACAGGCCGCCGCCCCCGTTGGGGCCTTTTCATCGCCCCCATTATCCTCCTGATCCTCGCCGTCGCGTGGAGCTGTTTCTGGTTCTATGCGGCCTCGCAGGCCGAAATCGCCGCAGACGCCTGGCGGGCGCAGGAGGCCAAGTCCGGCCGCATCTATGATTGCGCCAAGCGCTCGATCGCCGGCTTCCCGTTCCGCTTCGAGGTCCAGTGCTCCGGCGCCAGCGTCGCCCTGGTGTCGCAGAACGCCAGCAAGACGCCGTTCACGGCGAAGCTCGACAACATCCTGGTCGTCGCCCAGGTCTACGATCCCAAGCGCGTCATCGCCGAATTCTCCGCGCCGGCGACGCTCACCGACGGCGTCACGCAAAACACCTTCGTGGTGAATTGGAGCAAGGGCCGCAGCAGCGTGTTCGGCCTGCCGGCGGTGCCGGATCGCGCCTCCATCGTGTTCGACGATCCCGTCATCAATCGTCTCGACGGCAGCGTGCAGGTGCCGCTCGCGCGCGCCAAGCAGGTCGAGCTGCACGGTCGCCTCGCAGACGGGTCGCGGTCGGATCATCCTGTGATCGAGACCGTGCTGCACGTCGCGCAGGGCAGCATCCAGGGCGTTCATCCCTTGCTCGCCGAGCCGTTCGAGGCGGATACGCGTGCGAAGATCACGGGCCTCTCCGACCTCACCCCAAAGCCGTGGCCGCAACGCTTCCGCGAGATCCAGGCCGCCGGCGGTCACATCGAGATCGTGCAGTCGCGCGTCCAGCAGGGCGAGATGATCGCGGTTGCGGCCGGCACGCTCGGCCTCTCGGCCAATGGCCGACTCGACGGCGAATTGCAGATGACCGTGACCGGCCTCGAGCGCGTGATCCCGGCGCTCGGCATCGAGAAGATGCTGGAGGAGGGGGTGCCGCAGGCAACCCTCGACCGCGTTGCGCCGGGCGTGAAGTCGCAGGACCTCAACAATCTGTTCGGCGCCCTCGACCGCGCCGTTCCCGGCCTCGGCAAGGTCATCAAGCAGAACGCCAATGCCGGCGTTGCGGCCGGCATCAATTCGATCGGCACCGAGAGCACGCTTGAAGGCAAGAAGGCGAGGAGCTTCCCGCTGAAGTTCGTCGACGGTGCCGTGCTGCTCGGCCCGGTCAAGGTCGGGCAGATCCCGCCGCTGTATTGATCCCCGTCATTGCGAGCGAAGCGAAGCAATCCAGACTTTCTCTTCCTCTTCGGAAACAGTCTGGATTGCTTCGTCGCTACGCTCCTCGCAATGACGAAGGCGAGAGGGGTGCTACGGCTTCTTGCCGAGCTGCGCATGCGGCCGGCCGAAATCCGGCGCTGCCGAATCCTGGCCGATCTCGACGATGCCGCGGCGGATGGCGCGCGTGCGCGTGAAGTGGTCGAACAGCGCCTCGCCGTCGCCGCGCCGGATCGCGCGGGTGAGCTTGGCGAGATCCTCGGTGAAGGTGCCGAGCATCTCCAGCACGGCTTCCTTGTTGGCGAGGAAGACGTCGCGCCACATCGTCGGGTCGGACGCTGCGATGCGGGTGAAGTCGCGGAAGCCGCCGGCCGAGAACTTGATGACCTCGGACTCCGTCACCTGCGCCAGCTCGTCGGCGGTGCCGACGATGGTGTAGGCGATCAGATGCGGCAGGTGGCTGGTGATCGCGAGCACGAGATCATGATGATCCGGCGTCATGATCTCGACCTTGGCGCCCATCGCCGCCCAGAACGCGCGCAGACGATCGGTGGCCGCCGCATCGACGCCTTCCGGCGGCGTCAGGATGCACCAGCGGTTGATGAAGAGCTCGGCGAAACCGGAATCGGGACCCGAATGCTCGGTGCCGGCGACGGGATGCGCGGGCACGAAATGAATGGTCTTCGGCAGATGCGGCGCCATGTCCCTGACGATCGCGCCCTTGACCGAGCCGACGTCGGAGACGATCGCGCCCGGCTTGAGATGCGCAGCGATCTCCTGCGCCACCGGCCCGCAGGCGCCGACGGGAATGCAGAGGATGACGAGATCGGCATCCTTCACCGCTTCCGCATTGGTCGCCACGACCTGGTCGACGATGCCGAGCTCCAGCACCCGCGCGCGCGTCTTCTCCGAGCGCGCGGTGGTGACGATCTCGGAGGCCAAGCCCTGGAGCTTCGCAGCGCGCGCGATCGAGCCGCCGATCAGGCCGAAGCCGATCAGCGCAACGCGCTGGAAGTGCGGTGTGGTGCTCATTTGCCGGCCATGAAGTCGCGCAGGCCCTCGACGACGAGGCGGTTGGCCTCCTCGGTGCCGATGGTCATGCGCAGCGAATGCGGCAGGCGGTAGTTCTTCAGCGCGCGCAACACCAGCCCGCGCTTGGTAAGATACGCGTCGGCCTCGTCCGCGGTCTTGCCATTTTCCGGGAAGTGGATCAGCACGAAATTGGCGACGCCGGGCGTCACCTTCAGTCCGAGCTTGCCGATCTCCTCGGAGAGCCAGTTGCGCCAGGTCTCGGTGAACTGCTTCGACATCGCCTGGTGCGCAGTGTCCTCGATCGCTGCGACCGCGGCATACATCGCCGGTGTCGACACGTTGAAGGGACCGCGGATGCGGTTGACCGCGTCGATGATGTGCTCCGGACCGAACATCCAGCCGACGCGCAGCGCGGCGAGGCCGTGGATCTTGGAGAAGGTGTGCGTCACCACGGTGTTCTCGGTGGTGGCGACGAGCTCGATCCCCATCTCGTAGTCGTTGCGCGAGACGTAATCGGAATAGGCGGCATCGAGCACCAGCAGCACGTGCGACGGCAGGCCGGCGCGCAGCCGCTTGACCTCGTCGAACGGCACATAGGTGCCGGTCGGATTGTTGGGATTGGCGAGCCAGACCAGCTTTGTCTTCGGCGTCACCGCCTTGAGGATGGCGTCGACATTGCAGGTGAGGTTGGTCTCCTGCGCGACCACGTTCTTGGCGCCGACCGCCATGGTCGCGATCGGGTAGACCAGGAAGCCGTGCGTGGTCGAGATCGCCTCGTCGCCGTGGCTGAGATAGGTGTGGGCGAGCAGATTGAGGATCTCGTCCGAGCCGGCGCCGCAGATGATGCGGTTGGGGTCGAGCCCGAAAGAGCGCCCGATCGCTTCGCGCAGCACGCGCGAGGTTCCTTCCGGATAGTCTTCCAGATGCGCCGCCACGTTCCTGAACGCCTCGATCGCCTTGGGCGAGGGCCCGAACGGCGTCTCGTTGGCCGAGAGCTTGAACACCTTGCGGCCCGGCTCAGCCACCGGGCTCTTGCCGGGCGTGTAGGGCGCAATATCGAGAATGCCGGGATTCGGCACGGGGCGGGACATCTTCAACTCCGGAAGTAGCTTTAGGCGGTTCGCGATCTACGATTTCGACCCGGTCGAGGGCACCGTATAGCGCGTTGCGTGGCTGCCGACGAGGGCCGTGGAGCGCACCGAGGCCCCCGCTTCGATCAGGGCAGCCTTGATCTTGTCGATGCTGGTCGCGCTCGTGACCGAGACCAGCAGCGCTGCGCCGTCGAAGGCGGTATCGGGCACTGCCACGATCTCGGCGAGCGGCGACAGCGCCCGCGCGACCTCGGCGTTCCACCCGGACACGCGCACGCTGAAGGTCTCGACCTCCGTCACCACGGCGCTGTCGGCGACGCGGGAGATCGCGAACACCGGCAGCGCGGCCGGATGGTCGGCGCGCTCGACGAAGGGCATCCGCGCGATGATCTTCGGTGCGCCGTCCGCTTCCAGCTCCAGCCACCATGGCGTGCGGCTCGAGGTCGCCGAGACCAGCGCCAGATCGCCCTTGGACTTCGCCACCGCTTCGACCGCGGCCTGCGCGCTGAAATGCGCGACGTAAGGCACCGTGAAGCCGAAATGGAAGCGCACGGAATCGCGCATCGCCGGCTCGCTCACCGAGATGTCGGCATGCACGGAGAACGGCGCTTGGACGTAAGTGAACGTCGAGATGATGACGCGCCAGATGCTCTCGACCGTGTCGAGCGGCAGGATGCCGCGATGACGCTGGACGATGTCACGCATCATGGCGGCCTCGCGCGCCGGGCGGAACGCCGAGCCGACCTCCTGGGTCTGCTTTACCTGGATCAGGCGGTCGATGATGTCGCCGCGCTGCATCAGGAGACGATGCATGCCCTCGTCGATCGCGTCGATCTCCTTGCGCAATTCCTGGAGCGATGGTGGCGCGGGCGGACGGTGGGACATATCTGACTGGACTGTTGAGAGGCGTTCCAATGCGGATCGGCCAGGCAAGCTGGTAGGTTCGGATCCGCTGCGATCGATATCCTGATTAGGCAGTCGGGGCGGCGAAAGCAAAGAGAAATGACGTCCTTTTGGGCTGATGTGACAGAGACGAATTTGGCTAATCCGGACCGCGACTTGACGAAAACCGCCCAAGACAGTAGGTTTTGCCTGTTCCGTGGTCATTTGAGCCGGCCGGCTTGCAGCCACGTTAAAAAACTCGCTAAACAGGCCGGGGACCCTTTCGATCCCGGCCGAACCTATCGTTCAGGCCGGGTTTTTCATGGCCTGATGTCACTGCGATCGAACGTCTGATCGCAAACGAGGGCGATGTCAGAGATGGGTGGCGTCAAGTCTGTGCCGAGTCCCGCGATCAGTGCCGACGACCGGTCGCATGAGGCGGATCATCCGAATTCGCAGGTCGCGCAGTTCGGCGCCGAGCAGCCGCTGCGGCTCGATTGCGGCATCGATCTCACCCCGTTCCAGATCGCCTACCAGACCTATGGCGAGCTCAACGCTGATCGCTCCAACGCGGTGCTGATCTGCCATGCGCTGACCGGCGATCAGCATGTCGCCAACGTGCATCCCGTCACCGGCAAGTCGGGTTGGTGGGAGACGCTGGTCGGTCCCGGCCGACCTCTTGATCCTCAGCACTACTTCATCATTTGCGCCAACGTGATCGGCGGCTGCATGGGCTCGACCGGGCCGGCCTCGATCAATCCCGCGACCGGCAAGGTGTGGGGCCTGGATTTCCCCGTCATCACCATTCCCGACATGGTGCGCGCGCAGGCGATGCTGATCGACCGGCTCGGCATCGACACGTTGTTCGCGGTGGTCGGCGGCTCGATGGGCGGCATGCAGGTGCTGCAATGGACCGCGGCCTATCCCAAGCGCGTGTACTCCGCGCTGGCGATTGCCTGTTCGACACGGCACTCGGCGCAGAACATCGCCTTCCACGAGCTCGGCCGCCAGGCCGTGATGGCCGATCCCGACTGGCACAACGGCCGCTACACGGATCAGGGCATCCATCCGCATCGCGGACTTGCGGTGGCACGGATGGCCGCGCACATCACTTATCTCTCCGACGCCGCGCTGCATCGCAAGTTCGGCCGCCGCATGCAGGACCGCGAGCTGCCGACGTTCTCGTTCGACGCCGACTTCCAGGTCGAGAGCTATCTGCGCTACCAGGGCTCGTCCTTCGTCGAGCGGTTCGACGCCAACTCCTATCTCTATCTGACCCGTGCGATGGACTATTTCGACATCGCCGGCGACCATGGCGGCGTGCTGGCGAAGGCGTTCGCGGGCATCGAGACGCGCTTCTGCGTGGTCTCCTTCACCAGCGACTGGCTGTTCCCGACCGCGGAATCGCGCGCACTGGTGCATGCGCTGAACGCGTCGAGCGCGCGGGTGTCGTTCGCCGAGATCGAGACCGATCGCGGCCATGACGCCTTCCTGCTCGACGTGCCAGAATTCTTCGATATCGCCCGTGCTTTCCTGCAATCGGCAGGGAAGGCGCGCGGGCTCACCGGCAGGATTGACTGACAAGGACGGCTAGCGATGTCTGTGCAGGAAGTGCTGCCGCTGGGCGGCGTTGCGACGGAGCAGTCAGGCCAGTTTCGCGCCGATCATCTGCTGGTCGCCGAGATGGTCAAGCCCGGCTCGAAAGTGCTCGACGTCGGCTGCGGCGAGGGCGATTTGCTCCAGCTTCTGGAGACCCGCGGCATCGACGGGCGCGGCATCGAGCTGTCGCGCGAGGGCGTCAATCGCTGCGTCGCCAAGGGCCTCGCGGTGGTGCAGGGCGATGCCGACACCGATCTCGTCAATTATCCCGACGACGCCTTCGATTACGTCATCCTGTCGCAGACGCTGCAGGCGACGCGGCAGCCGCGGGTCGTGCTGGAGAATCTGCTGCGCATCGGCCGCCGCGCCATCGTGTCGTTCCCGAATTTCGGCTTCTGGAAGATGCGGCTCCAGCTCCTGGTCGGCGGCCACATGCCGCGCACCGAGAATCTGCCGGCGACCTGGTACGACACCGCCAACATCCATTTCTGCACCATCAAGGATTTCGTCGAGCTCTGCGACGCGATCGACGTCAAGATGGAGCGCGCCGAGGCGCTGGATCTCTACGGCCGTCCATTGCGGCTGCGGTTGCCGTGGTGGGTGTGGAACATGTTCGGCGAGCAGGGTGTGTTCTTGCTCACGCGCGGGCAGGGGAAGTAGCTGCCGTCATTCCGGGCCTGCGCCTGTCGGCGCATCCCGGAATGACAGCGGCTGGCAGTCTAATGCGCCGCCAGCGACCGCGGATCGCGCACCGGCCAGCGCCCGGCTTCCACCAGCGTCACGAACCGCTCCACGCTCTCGTTGAACAGCGCGGGCTCTTCGAGATTGAGCACGTGGCCGGATTTCGGAAACATCGCGAGGCCCGCCGCGGGCAGGTGCTTCTTCAGGAACAGGCTTGCTCCGACGCAGGGATCGTCTTCGTCGCCGCAGATGATCAGCGCCGGTGTCGCTACGCCTCTGATCGCGTCGGTCATCGCAAAGATCGATGGCCTGCCGCCCTGGAAGCCGCGCATCGTGTTCGCGGAGCCCTTGGCATCGTGGCGCGCCAGTGCGGCGTAGAAATCGGCATGGCCGCGCGGATCCTTGACCAGGAAGGGAATCCGGCTCGGCGCCTCGCGCGTGACCTTTGCGACCTCGGCGGAGCCGAGCGTCTCGAACTGCTCGGCGTTGGCGCGGCACTGCTTGCGCCAGTTGTCGAGATTCTCGATCTCCGATCCTGAGCCCACGCCGGCCAGCGTCATCGACAGCGCGCGCTGCGGCGCGTTCAACCCGATCTGGAGTGACGAATAGGCGCCCATCGACAGGCCGACGAGATGCGCGCGCTCGATCTTGAGATGATCGAGTACCGCGAGCGCGTCGGTGTAGAAATGCTTGTAGGTGTAGACCTCGCCATCAGGCACGTCCGACGGCGTGTAGCCGCGCGCGGAATAGGTGATGCAGCGATGGCTGCGCGAGAAGTAGCGCATCTGCGGCTCCCAATTGGTGTAGTCGGCCGCGAACTCATGCAGAAAAATAATCGGCGTTCCCTGACCCGCTTCTTCGAAATAGATGCGGACGTCGTCTCTGGTCGTGGCGTGGGGCATTAACTGTTTCCCTCTCTTCAAGCCGCCTTTGGAGAATTGCAGTTAACGTTGTTGTCCGCAATGCGGCAGCCTCAAGCCAGCACCGGCACAAAATCATCGCAGCTATTCGCGGGCGTGGCGTCTTTTTCTCGCCACATCCGGCGGCTTAACGGCCAGACGGATGCCGGCCATCGCACGGGCCGATTGGGGAAGTGGGGTGTCAAGAAGGATGAAGTATGTTGGAGTTGTTTGCGTCTCGCCTGTCGCGTTGTGTTGTCGCGCTGGCGATTTTCTTCGCGGCGGTTGCCGCGTTCGTTTCTCCGGCCTCAGCGCGGCCGCATCATCGTCATAGCGCAGAGCGGCACGCTTACGTGCATCACGCCAGACATCATCATTACCGTCATTATCGCCACCATGCCCGCAGCTCGCGCTTCGAGCGCGGCGCGGCGCAGTTGCAGGCGAGCGGCTTCGCCGACACCCAGGCGAGCTACAATCCGAACGCCAATGTCGGCGGCATGGCCAACAACGGAATGACCAATCCTGGAATGGCCAATAGCGGTGGCGGCTTCGGCGGCGGATCCGGCCTCGTGTCCGAGGCGCGTCGCTATATCGGCGGCAATCCGACCGGGCGCGGCAGCCTGTGGTGCGCGCGCTTCATGAACATGGTGCTGCAGCACACCGGCCATCAGGGCACCGGCTCCGACATGGCGAGCTCGTTCGCGCGCTACGGCACGCGTGTCTCCGGTCCGCAGGTCGGCGCCATCGCGGTCATGTCGCGCGGTCGCCGGGGCGGCCATGTCGGCATCATCACCGGCGTGGACGCGCAGGGCAATCCGATCATGATTTCCGGCAACAACGGCAATCGTGTTCGCGAGGCGCCGGTCTCGCGCGGCCGGATCTATGCGTATGTGATGCCGAACTGACGACGGAGCCGTAGGGTGGGCAAAGGCGCGCAAGCGTCGTGCCCACCGGCGGTGCAACGGAGTTAGATGGACCGGAGTGGTGGGCACGCTTTCGCTTTGCCCACACTACGGCAGCGGCGGACGGCTCACACCAGCTTCGGCGCTTCCACCGCGATCGCGTCACCGACGCCGATCTCGCCATCGGCGATGACCTCGGCATAGATGCCGCAATCCATGTGGCCGAGATTGCGCGACAGCGTCGGCGGTATCTCGAGATCGCGCTGCGCGGTCTTGGGATCGACGTTGACCGCCGGGCAGCGGACGATGCGCTTGACCACCTTGAGCCGGGCCTCGCCGATCGCCAGCGTCTCGCCGACGAGCTCGAGCTCGGACCAGGCCGGCCAGCCCTTCACGTAGAGATTGGCGCGGAAGCGCAGCGGATTGACTGCGGCGCCGCCGAGCATGGTCTCGATCGCCCGGACACTGCCGAGGTTGATGATCGACACGACCTTGCGGGCGACGTCGGAAAAGCTGTGGTCGCGGCCGGACAGAACTTTTGGCGGGCCCTTCAGCTCCGGCTGAAAATTCTCCGTGAAATAATCCTCGATGGCGGCGCGCCCGGCAGTGGTCTCGAGGTTCCCGCTGGCGACGATCTGGCCGTCCTTGCGGATGGTCAGGCGGTTGGTCGCGTCCTCGAACCGGCTGTCGAGGGACGCCAGCCGCTCATTGCGTGCCAACATCAGGAACTGGATTTTCGGCTTCCAGGCCGGCGCCTCCGGATCGAAGCCGCTCGGTCCGTTCTCGATGGCGTAGCGGCGGTCGGCGGGCAGGGTCTGGCCGGTCCGCAGGGGGACCCGGGGCAGGGATTCCGGCGTCAGGCCTTTGATCGGGTAACGGTAAAGGCCGGTGATTTCGGCGGTCTGGCTGGCTGTCATGTCGCTACTTAAGGGATTCGACCTGCTGGCGCCAAGCAGGCGGACCCGTGCACGAAATTGTGAACGCGCCTCTTCCGATCCGAGGCCAAGCTTCCCACATCTGGGTCAGGCCGGCGCCAGCGCCGGCTGATAACGACCGCTGCCGGTTGAGGAACGTCAACGCGTCCAGCGGAAACCCAATGAAGATGCCGTTTGGAGTGCCTTAGAGGGCTCCAGGGGCAGGCCGAGGGAAAGAAAAGACATGAACATCGACAAGTACACCGAACGCTCCAGGGGCTTCGTTCAGTCCGCGCAATCGCTTGCGGTACGCGAGGGGCATCAGCAGTTTTCGACCCTGCACGTCCTGAAGGTTCTGCTGGACGACAATGAGGGCCTCGCTGCCGGGCTGATCGACCGCGCCGGCGGCAATTCCCGCGCCATCCTGAAGGCGACCGAGGACGCCCTCAACAAGGTGCCGAAGGTCTCCGGCGGCGGCGCCGGCCAGATCTATCTGGCGCCCGAGCTCGCCCGCACTTTCGACGCCGCCGAAAAGGCCGGCGAGAAGGCCGGCGACAGCTTTGTCACCGTCGAGCGGCTGCTGCTCGGCCTTGCGCTGGAAAAGACCAGCGAGGCCGGCACGATCCTGGCCAAGGGCGGCGTCACCCCGCAAAATCTCAATGCTGCGATCGAGGCGCTGCGCAAGGGCCGCACGGCGGACTCCGCGACCGCCGAGAACGCCTATGACGCGCTGAAGAAATATGCCCGCGACCTGACCCAGGCTGCGCGCGACGGCAAGCTCGACCCGGTCATCGGCCGCGACGAGGAGATCCGCCGCACCATCCAGGTGCTGTCGCGCCGGACCAAGAACAATCCCGTGCTGATCGGTGAGCCCGGCGTCGGCAAGACCGCCATCGCCGAGGGCCTCGCGCTGCGCATCGTCAACGGCGACGTGCCCGAGACCCTCCAGGACAAGAAGCTGCTCTCGCTCGATCTCGGCGCGCTGATTGCGGGTGCGAAGTACCGCGGCGAGTTCGAGGAGCGGCTGAAGGCCGTGCTCCAGGAAGTCACCGCGAGCGAGGGCAATTTCATCCTGTTCATCGACGAGATGCATACGCTGATCGGCGCCGGCAAGGGTGACGGCGCGATGGACGCATCCAACCTGCTCAAGCCCGCGCTCGCGCGCGGCGAGCTGCACTGCATCGGCGCCACCACGCTCGACGAGTACCGCAAGCACGTCGAAAAGGATGCGGCGCTGGCGCGGCGCTTCCAGCCGATCTTCGTCAGCGAGCCCTCCGTCGAGGACACCATCTCGATCCTCCGCGGGTTGAAAGATAAGTACGAGCAGCACCATGGCGTGCGGATCACCGATTCCGCGCTCGTGGCGGCGACGACGCTGTCCAACCGCTACATCACCGACCGCTTCCTGCCGGACAAGGCGATCGACCTCATGGACGAGGCGGCCGCGCGGCTGAAGATGCAGGTCGATTCCAAGCCGGAAGAGCTGGATTCGCTCGACCGCGAGATCATCCGGCTCAAGATCGAGCAGGAAGCTCTCAAGAAGGAGAGCGATCTCGGCTCCAAGACCCGTCTCGAGGGGCTTCAGAAGGAGCTCATCGAACTCGAAGAGAAATCCGCGGCCCTGACGTCGCGCTGGAGCGCGGAGAAGAACAAGCTCTCCAACGCCCAGAAGCTGAAGTCAGAGCTGGACGCGCTGCGTGTCGATCTCGCCGACGCACAGCGACGCGGCGAATTCCAGAAGGCCGGCGAGCTGGCCTATGGCCGGATCCCGCAGCTCGAGAAGCAGCTCGCGGACATCGAGGCGCGTGAGGGCTCCGGCGATATGATGGAGGAGGCGGTCACCGCCAACCACATCGCGCAGGTGGTGTCGCGCTGGACCGGCGTGCCCGTCGACAAGATGCTGGAGGGCGAGAAGGAGAAGCTCCTGAAGATGGAGGAGCAGCTCGGCAAGCGCGTCGTCGGCCAGGCCGAGGCCGTGCGTGCGGTCGCGACCGCCGTGCGCCGCTCGCGTGCGGGCCTGCAGGACCCGAACCGGCCGACCGGCTCGTTCATGTTCCTGGGGCCGACCGGCGTCGGCAAGACCGAGCTGACCAAGGCGCTGGCGGAGTACCTGTTCAACGACGAGACCGCGATGGTCCGCCTCGACATGTCCGAGTACATGGAGAAGCACTCGGTCTCGCGGCTGATCGGTGCGCCTCCCGGCTATGTCGGCTATGACGAGGGCGGCGCGCTCACCGAAGCGGTGCGGCGCCGGCCCTATCAGGTGGTGCTGTTCGACGAGATCGAGAAGGCGCATCCTGACGTCTTCAACGTCCTGTTGCAGGTGCTCGACGACGGCCGCCTGACCGATGGCCAGGGTCGCACCGTCGATTTCCGCAACACGCTGATCATCATGACCTCGAACCTCGGTTCGGAGTATTTGGTGAATCAACCGGAGGGCGAAGACACCTCAGCGGTGCGTGAACAGGTGATGGGAATGGTGCGTGGGCATTTCCGGCCCGAGTTCCTGAACCGTGTCGACGAGATCATCCTGTTCCACCGCCTGCAGAGGAGCGAGATGGGCCGGATCGTCGAGATCCAGTTCGCCCGGCTGCAAAAGCTCCTGACCGATCGCAAGATCGTGCTGACGCTCGATGCCGCCGGCCGCGACTGGCTCGCTGCCAAAGGCTGGGATCCCGCCTACGGCGCAAGGCCGCTGAAGCGGGTGGTCCAGCGCTACGTGCAGGATCCGCTCGCCGAAATGATTCTGGCTGGCGATATCAGGGACGGCGACACGGTCGCGATCTCCGCCGCAGGCAACGTGCTGACCTTCAACGGCAACGCGCCGCAGACCGCGGAGATCGCCCAGTTCGAGGCGCCGGTGTCGAAGCGGAAATTGAACTGATCGTCGCGCTCACTGCAAAACGAAAAATCGCCCCGGAGAGGCCAACTCTCCGGGGCGAATTGCTTTGACGAGGTTCGCTCTAGTTGACCGCGGATGTTGAGCCGGGTTCGGCTGGACCTTGCTCGTCGCTGTCCTCATCGAGCTCCGACAGGATGTCGACAAGCTCGCGCACGCGTCCGTGCGCCAGCGGGCGCAAATCATTGATCATCGGCTCGTCATTGGCGAGCCAGGCCTGGGCTTCGGCGAGTTCCTCGACCGTCGCGCCGGTTCCGATGATCTGGGCGATGGTGACTTCGTCGGCTCGATCCACGGTCTTGACGACATCGTCGCGTGAGAGGCGCCGCATGGGGATCCTCCTGTTGGTCGGCTTCCGTCAGCATTTAACCGGGAAACGCGTGTGCCGGTTCCACCGGGCTGGTTTCCTCCGCGCTACTTCCTGGTGACCTTGTAGATCGCGTTCTCGATATCGGAGGAGAAGTAGATGACGCCGGAGGCGCCGATGGCGACGCCAGTCGGGATGTTGCTGGGCAGGCCCCCGGGTGCGCCCATCAGCCCGATCGGAAGATTGGCAGCGATCTCGGTGACCTTGCCGCTGTCCGGCGCGATCTCGATTAGTCGCCTGGCGCCCACTTCCGCCACGATCAGCCTGCCGTCGCTCCCGCGCGCGATGCCTTGATGCCGCTTTGGCAAACGAAACTTGACGTTGTAACGCCGTGAAACGACGTCGCATCCAGATCATGTTTTCCAGAGATGTCCGGTCGATTTCGGCCGGTTAGGGATCAGCGGTTGGTGACCTGCAACGGGCCGCCGGTTGCGTCCGAAATGCGGGCGATGGCGCCGTTGCGGCCGCTCATCATGGCGTCGAGCCGGTCGCGTTCCTTCTCGAAGCCCGCGAGCACCGTGCCTTCCAGCGAACGGCCGCGCGGCAGTTTCACGCGCAGCGGATCGACGAAGCGGCCGTTGACCAGGATTTCGTAGTGGACGTGAGGGCCGGTCGACTGGCCGGTCGAACCGACGAAGCCGATCACCTGACCCTGCCGCACCTTCTTGCCGATCTCCATGCCCTTGGCGAAGGCCGACATGTGGCCGTAGGCGGTCTCGTAGCCGTTGGAGTGCTTGATGCGGATATATTTGCCGTAGCCGCCTTCGGGGCCGACCTTCTCGAGCACGCCGTTGCCGGAAGCGAAGATCGGCGTGCCGTAGGAGGTGGCCCAGTCAACGCCGGTGTGCATCTTCACATAGCCCAGGATCGGATGGCGGCGGCCGCCGAAGCCGGAGCGCATGATCGCGTTGTTGACGGGCTTCCTGACCAGGAATTTTTTCGCGCTCTTGCCGGTCTCGTCATAGTAGTCGACGACGCCGTCGTCGGGGCTCTGGTAGCGGTAGTATTTCTTGGTCTCGCCGCCGACCGTGAGGGAGGCGAACAGCACGTCGTTCTTTTCGTTCGACGTCGTGCCCTCTTCTTCGCCGGCGTAGAACACGTCGAATGAATCGCCCGGCGCGACCTTGCGCTGGAAATCGACGTCGTAGGAGTAGATCTTGATCATGTCCTCGATGACCGGCATCGGGACTTTGTTGCGCATCGCGGTCTCGTAGATGCTCTGGTAGAGCCGCACGCCGGTGCCGTCATCGTCGTCATCGTCGTCGCTGTTGGCGCTGGCCGCGGCATCGGCGACGGTGTTCATGCTGGAGACGTCGACCGCGACGTATTTGCCGAGATCGGACAGCGCCGCGATCGCCTCGACCATGGTGTCGTTTGCAACCACGACGCGATAGGGTTGGAGGCGGGCGCCGGGGCTTGCGGGCGCCATCAGGATGCGGAGCTTTTCGCCTTCCTTCAGGCCGCCGTCGCGGCCGCGCGGACCGAGCGTCGCGGTGATCGCCTTGATCTCCTCGGCCGTCGCGCCGAGATCGCGCAGGACGGAGCCGACGCTGTCGCCCTTCTTGACCACGTGGACGCGTTCGCCGTTGGGATTGCCGCCGGTGATCTGCTCCTTGGTCTTCGGCAGCAGCGTGACGTTTTCCGGCACCACGCGCGTCTCGAAGCCGGCATAGGGATCGGACGCCGACGCTTCGGTGGCGTAGGCCATCTTCATGTCGGAGGGGCCGGTCGCGCCGGAGACGTCGGCGGTGGCATTGGCGAGCGAGGCGTAGCGCACCCCGCCATTGCCGCGCCAGTTGGCGGCGTCGCGCACCCGCATCAGGATGTCGTCGAGCGCCACCACGGCGGAAATCTTGGCCTTCGGCAGCACCGGCGACAGGTCCTTGGTGACGAAGGAGACTTCGGCATCGGGCTCGACGGCTTCGGGATTGTTCGGATCTTCCGCCGCGGTCTTCGGATCGGAGCCGACATCGGTGAGCAGGCGCTGGGCGTTGAACGGCGGGATTTTCGCCGACAGATCGCTCGTCGTCATCGACAGATTGCCGGCGATCCGGACGAACGGGCGCACTCGCATCACGTCGCGGTTGCCGACGCGGGCGACGGTGGAGACGCGCACGATGTTGCGCGAGGCCGTGGATTCGTTCGGCGGCGGCAGGCGGTCGCTCTTGTGCAGCGTGGCGGCGCGATCGGCCGCGCCGAATGCGCCGCGCAGCGCGCCTTCGACGCGCTCAGGCACCTTGGCGAAGGTCATCTCACCGTCGAGAGAAGCGAAAACGGCGCCGCCGATCAGGGCTGCGCCGCAGAGTCCGGTCAGAATTGTCCCGCTGAACCATTGCACGGAAACGCGGCGGCGATCGATGACGGCGGCCTCGGAACCATCGACGGACAGCGGCGGCTCGTGGCCGAGATCGATGATCCCGGTCTCACGCCCGTAAGCGCCGCGCGACGTCCTGTGGTTCAAACCAAGTCCCCCAATCAACGACCCAAGATGCCTGCTTTCGAACCCTTCCTGGCCGCCCTCTTGAAGGGGGATCGCCGGAAAAGGCAAGCCGCACAGGCGCCCGCGCTCAGAAGGCCCTCGATGGGGCCGGCCGAAATTACGAACAGCTGGACGGGTAAAGGTCTCTCGATGTCTCTCGAATGTCGAAGGAAGGCCGCGTCATCTGCAAGATGCCTTCCTCTGACCCCATGAAAATCGCCGGCAGCCCCCACTGGCATCCCGCGATTCAAGCTTGTCTGTACCAGAACGCCGCGGGATTGTGGCTCTAGTACGGCGCCTAATATGGAAAAAGTTTCCTGAACGGCCGGGCGCAAGAAGCCCGTCTGGCCGGGTCCGGGGGACTAGGTTTGGCCTGGGGTGGAGCTCGGTCCAGCCTTGGATGGGGCTCGTCTGCCATGGACGAGGGCTCGGTCCGGCCTGGATGGGCCTCCGCCTGTCCGGCCCCGGGGGCGTCTGGAAGGACGCAGGGGGAGGGTGCCTGGAGAGGCGTCCAAAGCCCCCTCCGGAGCCGGCCGGCGGGCAAACTTTTTTCGAGATTTTTTGCGGTGCAGCTTTGATCCGGCCATTGGCGGCCCTTCTAATTGACTGGAATCGCGGGATTTTTTTTCGATGATCCACCGTGCGACGATTTGTTGACAATGGGCGTTGACAATCCCGGGCGGGGGGGCCTATAACCCGACCACTGAGCGCGGCGCCGCCGGGTCACTGACCGAGGCGAGCGAACGCGCCACTGATGCTCCTCACCTTGTTGAGTGACACAACAGTCGACGTAAGTCGATTGGAGTTCATTCATCGTCGGTAAGGGTGTCGGAACCCTTCCACTCTGGAAG